>CAIZKE010000165.1 GCA_903933475.1 uncultured Alphaproteobacteria bacterium
CGGCAGGGCCAGGGACCCGCCAGCAGGGCCTCCCGGACCTCGGCTTCAAGGAAGATGCCGGCTCGCATGATGGGCAGGGCGTCGAGCAGAACCCCTTCTTCTTCAAGGGTTTGGGAGAAGGGCGGCATGGATCCAGGCTGGACGCCGCCGACGTCGGCATGGTGCCCGCGGGCGGCGACGAAGAGGTCCGGGGGCCCCTCCGCCTCCGGCCGGGTGAAGACCGGCATGACCACGGTGATGTCCGGCAGGTGGGTGCCGCCTGCGTAGGGATTGTTGAGGGCGAAGGCCTCGCCCGGCCGCAGAATCCCACGCCGCTCGCGGACGGCCAGGACCGAGGCGCCCATGGAGCCCAGGTGCACGGGCATGTGCGGTGCATTGGCCACCAGCCCGCCGTCGGCATCGAAGAGGGCGCAGGAAAAATCCAGTCTTTCCTTGATGTTGACCGAGTGTGCCGTGCGCTCCAGGGCCGCCCCCATGGCCTCGGCCACCCCCATGAAGCGGCGGTTGAAGAGCTCCAGGGTCACGGGATCGGGACGGTCCAGGCACACCTCACGGGGGGCGGGGCCGGCGATACGGGTCAGGCGGATCAGGCCGTCGGCCTCCCCCTCGGCCCGCCAGCCCGGCAGGACGGCGACCTGGGTGTCATCGCGCACGATGAGGGCCGGGCCATCAATCCGGGACAGGGCGGCGGCCTCCACCACGGGTGCGGAGAGGACCTGCGACCGGCAGGTCATCTGCATGACGCCCTGTGAGGTCCCGGTGGGGGTGGAGGTGGGGGGCAGAGCGTCCCGGGTGGGTCCTGCTGGCAGGGGGGGTCCTGTCACCTCCACGGCCTCCACCTCGACCCTGGCGATGCGGACCGCCCGGTTGGGTTCGGTGAAGCCGAACAGCCGGCGGTGGGCACCTTCGAAGGCCTCCCGCACCTCGTCCTCGGGTCCCGGTGCCACGGACAGGACGGCGTCGGCGCCATCGTAGCTAAGGCCGAGGCGGACCTGGACCTCGCCGCCGAATATCCCCTGGGCGGCCAGGCCTGCGAGGGCCTCCGCGCCGAGGCGGGCGGCGAGGTCCGACGCGGCGGCCAGCCCCCCTGCGTCGAGGGCCGTCTCCAGCCCAGCCTGCAGAAGGACGGTGGGCCGGGCCTGTCCCATCCCCCAGGCCGACAGCACGCTGCCCCGGCCCGGGCAAAGTACCTCGTCCATGCCCAGGGCCTCGGCCACATCGCAGGCCACTTGGCCCGCCGCGCCGCCGAAGGCGACGAGGGCGTGGTCGCGGGGATCGAAACCGCGCTCGGTGGACATGTGCCGCACCGCCTGGGCGGTCTGCTCGACGGCCACGGCCAGGAAGCCCTCGGCCGCCGCCTCCGGCCCGGCCAGGCCCATCCGCGACGCAAGGCCTGCAAGGGCCACCCGCGCCGCTGCGGCATCCAGGGGGGCGTCGCCGCCCGGCCCGAAGACGGCGGGAAACCGCGCCGGGTCCAGCCGGCCGAGCACCAGGTTGGCGTCGGTGACCGTGGCCGGTCCACCCCGCCCATAGGCGGCCGGCCCGGGATCGGCGCCCGCGCTGGCCGGTCCCGCCCGCGCCCGGTCGCCATCGAAGTGAAGGATGGAGCCGCCCCCGGCCGCTACCGTCTCCACGTCCACCATGGGCGTGCGCAGGCGCACCCCGGCCACCTGGGCAGTCTCACGCCGCTCCAGCACCCCGGCGAAGCGGCAGACATCCGTGGAGGTGCCGCCCATGTCGAAGCCCAGGACCGCCCGGGTCCCCGCCGCCTGGGCCGTCGCCGCCACGCCGGAGACCCCGCCGGCGGGACCGGACAGGACCGCATCCCGCCCGCGGAAGGCCGAGGCCCGGACAAGTCCGCCTGACGAGGTCATGAACCAGAGGGGTGCCCCGCCCACGGCGGACTGGACCTGGTCGACATAGGCCCGCAGCACGGGGGTCAGGCAGGCGTCCGCCACCGTCGTCTCGGCCCGGGGCAGGAAGCGCGGCAGGGGCGAGACCTCGTGCGAGAGGGCGACGAAGGGGATACCGGCTTCCCGGGCCAGTCGTCCGGCCAGGATCTCGTGCTCCGGGTTGAGGTCGGCATGCAGGAAGGCCACGGCGGCGGCTTCGTAGCCGGGCGCCAGGTCGGCCAGCCGCGCTGCCAGGACCGAAGGGTCCAGTTGCTCGACCACCGCGCCGTCGGCGCCCAGGCGCGCATCCACCTCCAGGACCCCGGCGAAGAGGGGCTCGGGGCGGCGGATGTCGAGGGCGAAGAGCTCTGGCCGGGACTGGTCGCCGATCCGCAGGGCGTCGGCGAAGCCAAAGTTGGTGATCAGGAGGGTGCGGGCGAAGCGCCGCTCCAGGAGGGCGTTGGTGGCCACGGTCGTGCCCATGCGGATGGCCTCGACCCGGTCGCCGGGGAAGGGCGCACCGGGCGCCACCCCCATCAGCCGCCGCATGCCCTCGACGGCGGAGTCCGCCCAGGCCGGCGAGGCCGACAGGAGCTTGGCGGTTGCCTCCCGGCCGTCGTCGGTCCGCCCCACCACGTCGGTGAAGGTCCCGCCCCGGTCGATCCAGAAGGTCCAGCGCCTGTCCAAGGGGGGCCTCCGCCGCCGCTCACATGGGCTTAAGACCACACCGGGGAAAGCCGCGTCCAGTGTCGGCCGCGTCCGGGGGGGGGCGTCTGTCGAAAACGTAACAATCCCGCAGTCGCCGCCCGGTATATGGACGGCGTCATGAAGGGAGCGCGCCGTCGGTACGGCGCGGCGAGACTGGGGCGCTGACATGGGCTTCTGGAGCAGGATCGCGACCCTGGCCGTCCGCCGGCCGGATGCGGGCGACTGTGATTGCCCGCCGGGCCCGCCCGGGGCAGACCCGGCCTTCTCCACGGCGGTGACCGCCCTCGGCGCCAAGCTGGCCAAGGCTGACGGTCGCGCCCGGGTCTCAGAGTTCGACGCCTTCGCCGAGGTCTTCTCCCCGGAGGCGGCGTCCGAGGGCAATGTCCAGCGCCTCTACGACCTGGCCCGGCAGACCACCCATGGATACGAGAGCTATGCCCGCCAACTGGCGCGCCGCTACCGCAACTGTCCCGGCCTGCTCGAGGACGTTCTGGACGGCCTCTTCCACATCGCCGGCGCCGACGGGGCGGTCACTGAGGACGAGGAGGCCTACCTGGAGCGGGTGGCCGAGTTGTTCGGCTTTGGTCCCCTGTCCTACCGCCGGATTCGCGCCACCCATCTGGGAGCCCCCGATGGCGACCCCTACGCCGTCCTCGACGCCCCGCACGATGCCTCGGACGAGGACCTGAAGGCCATCTGGCGCCGCCGCATCGCCGACGCCCACCCGGACCGTATCCACGCCCTGGGCCTGCCCGATGAATACCTCGACATCGCCCACGCCAAGTCCGCCGCCCTCAACGCCGCCTACGACGCCATCCGCCGGGAGCGGGCGGAGATCGCCAGGGCGCGGGGGTAGGGCGCCTACCGTTTCAGGCAGTCGCCTGCCTTCC
>CAIZKE010000166.1 GCA_903933475.1 uncultured Alphaproteobacteria bacterium
ATCACTGTGGCGCCCATGGGGGTTTCCCCGAACAGCAGCCGGGCGAACTCGTAGGGAAGGTGAACGCAGCCGTGGCTCTCCGGATAGCCAGGCAGGCCGCCCGCGTGCAGCGCCACGCCATCCCAGGTCAGCCGCTGCTGATATGGCATGGGGGCGTTGTTGTACGTGCTGGAGCGGTGCTTGGCGTCCTTCTGGAGAATGGTGAAGACGCCCGTCGGGGTCTCATGTCCCGGCTTTCCGGTCGAAACCGTGGAGACGCCAATTCGGACCCCATTCCTGTAGACGGTGGCGACCTGTCGCGAGAGGTCGACATAGACCGTGATCGGTCCGTCTGGGGCAATCTCTGGTGCCCAGACCCACTGGCCTGGCTTGAGCTGGTCAGCCTGACGCGCCAATTCGACCGCAGACGAGGCCCGGGCACCCTGGGCCACAGCGCCACCGGTACCGAGAAGCAGAAGCAGGGCAGTTCCCGTTGCAATAGCGATGCTGTTGATCCGCAAGGCCACCTCCTGAAGAAACACTAAGGCACATTCAGCAGAAGGCGACGACGAACGCCAGCGCCTACGGCCAGAAGCCCGCCTCCGGCGCACCTGCAGATGGCCCAAGTCCAGGACTGGCGCGCCCGGCAGGACTCGAACCTGCAACCGTCCGCTTAGAAGGCGGATGCTCTATCCGGTTGAGCTACGGGCGCTCAGGAAACGGCTGTCGGCTCAATGCGTCCAGGGTTGCTTGCGATCGGCGGAAAAGTTGTCCGCATAGGCCTTCAGGATCCGGCGGGGTGCCTTGGGCTCTGTCACCTGGAAGGCCAGGCCGTGCCTCTGGGCATAGGCGATGGCCTCATCCCGGGTCTCGAAGGACAGGCGGACCTGGGCGGAGGTGTCGTCGGTCAGGGTCCAGCCCATCAGGGGATCAGGGACCCGCGCGGACGCTGGCGCGAATTCGAGGACCCAATCCTGGGTCCGGGCCTTGCCCGACTGCATGGCGGTCTTCGCGGGTCTGAATATGCGCGCGATCATCCTTGCCCTCTTCCTCCGTTCCTGGACCCTGGGTCCCCTGGACCCGCGTCCGCGGCCGGCTCTGGTCGGGGCGGCGTGATTCGAACACGCGACCCTCTGCTCCCAAAGCAGATGCGCTACCAGGCTGCGCTACGCCCCGAAGAGTACCGGCCGACGTTCGCGATAGCCGTCTTCGCGCGAAACCGCAATCACTCGGCGGGCTTGCGCATCAGCTTGAAGACGCCGCTGGCCCGGACCACGTCGGTACCGATGGCGTGAGCGCGCCCCTCCACGAAGGCCACGTCGCGGGTCAGGCGGGTGACCCGGCTCTCCCCGAAGACCCATTGCCCAACCCTGGCCATGTGCAGGAAATCGACGCTGAGGTGGATGGTCACGCTCGACCGCCGGGAGGCCCGCCAGACCGCGGCGGCAAGAAGGCCGTCCATGAAGGAGGTCAGCATGCCGCCGTGCACAAGGCCAAGGCCGTTGGCGTGCCTGGGCAGGGCCAGGAAGGCGTGTTCGGTCGCCTCACCCTGGATCTCCCGGTGGAAGTAGGGACCGTTATGCGTCGAATAGGGCCCGCGACTGGCAGACAGGACAAAGCCTTCGGGTGGAAGGACGGCGGTGTCTTCAGGCCCTGCGGTCATGGCCGGCTCCGGAAGATGGGAAAGTCGACCCGGTCGCCGGGTCGCAGGCCGATCTCTGCCGCCCGCCCTCCAGCAAGTTCCAGGACCCCAAGGGTCGCGCCGCCCGCCGGCAAGGGGGTCTCATCCAGGGGACGCGCATTCCGGGCGATGGACCGAACGACGCCGTCCCCGCGGATGTAGATGATGTCCAGGGGGATCAGGGTGTTGCGCATCCAGAAAGCTGCGTCGGGCTGTTCCCGGCCGAAGTCGAACAGCATGCCCCGGTCCGGAGCGAGGGAGGTCCGGCACATCAGGCCGAACTCTCGCTCCCGCTCGGAGTCCGCGACCTCGACCCGAAACCGAAAGTTCCCGCGGGCGGTGCGAACCGTAAGCGGGCGCAGGGGCGTCAATTCCGGCTGTCCTCGACAGGCGGACGGAGCAGACCTTGGCGGCAGCGCGGAGGCCGGGATGGCCGATCCTGCGAGGATGGCGATGATCCCGGGTATGAGCCCCAGGACAAGCGGGCGTGGAGACATGCGGTTCGGCATGAAATGCCCTTAACGCCGGGCTGGGCCGGGCGCCAGTCAGATCAACTGGACTTCCGCCACAACAAGCCCCTTGGGGCCATTGGCGAAGCGGACCATCAGGTCCTCACCTGGCTGTAGGTCCTCAAAGCCGGCGCGGCGCAGGGTCTCGATGTGGACGAAGATGTCGCCGGGCTCCTGGTCCCGG
>CAIZKE010000167.1 GCA_903933475.1 uncultured Alphaproteobacteria bacterium
CACCAGGTCTTGCACCGGCGTCGCCAGGCGCAGCTCAGCGCCCGCCTCGGTCATCCGGCGGACCAGGAGGTCGACCACCTGCCGGGCCGAGCCCTCGAGGAAGAGCTGGCCCAGCGTACGCTCACGCCAGGCGATGCCCGCTTGGTCCAGAAGGGCGATGAAATCCGCCGGCGTGTAGCGACTGAGGGCCGAGATACAGAACCGGGGATTGTCCGAAAGAAAGCGCGAGGGATGGACGCCGAGGTTGGTGAAGTTGCACCGCCCACCGCCGGAAATGCGGATCTTTTCGCCGGGCGCCCGGGCGTGGTCCAGCACCAGCACCCGCCGGCCCCGAAGGGCGGCCTCGGCGGCACACATCATGCCGGCTGCACCGGCCCCGATCACGACGACGTCGAAACGTTCCATCCCGGGGCGAGCCGCTGGGTCCGGGTCAGTCCTTGGCGCGTTCCTGGTAGGAGCCGTCCTCGGTGAGGATGACCACCCGGGTACCCGTCGCAATGTAGGGGGGCACCATGATCCGCGCGCCATTGGTCAGGATGGCGGGCTTGTAGGACGAGGAGGCGGTCTGGTTCTTCACCGCCGGCTCGGTCTCGGTGATCTCGAAGGTCACCGTGCGCGGCAGCTCCAGGGCGATGGGCACGCCATCGTAGGTGGACAGGGTCACGGTCATGCCGTCCTGCAGCCACTGGGAGGCGTCGCCGACCACGTCTTGCGGGGCCACGACCTGCTCGTAGCTCTCAGGGTTCATGAAGTGGTAGCCCTCGCCATCCTGGTAGAGGAAGGTATGGGGGCGGTCGTCCACGAAGGCGCGCTCGACCTGCTCGGTGGTGCGCCAGCGTTCGGACACCTTCACGCCGTCGGCAATGCGGCGCATGTTGAGTTGGGTAACCGGGGTGCCCTTGCCGGGATGGATGTTCTCGGCAGTCAGGACGACATAGAGCTTGCCGTCCATGTCAACGACGGCGCCCTTGCGAAGCGAACTTGCGGCGACCTTCACGTGATTATTCCTCGAGTCTATATGGGCCGCCCGAAGCGCAGCGATGGCGCGGACCTAACCCATCAAGGCGCGTTTCGCCAGTCACCCGTGCGCAGCCGCCGCGCGCAGAGCCTATTCCGGAGCCGTCCTTGACCCCCGCGACCCCGCCCCTCTCGCCCTGGTGGAGCCCGGAACGCCGGCCTGACCGGCGGCCGCGCCTGGAGGCCCGCGGACGCATCCGCCGGGCGATCCGCAGCTGGTTTGAGGACAATGGCTTCACCGAGGTCGAGGCCGCCGCCCTGCAGGTCTCGCCCGGCAACGAAGCCCACCTGCACGCCTTCGCCACCCAGGCCCTGACCCTTGAGGGCGGTACCGCGCCCCTCTACCTCCACACCTCCCCGGAGTTCGCCTGCAAGAAACTCCTGGCCTCGGGCGAGACGAAGATCTTCGACTTTGCCCGGGTCTTCCGGAACCGCGAGCGGGGTCCCCTGCACCATCCGGAATTCACAATGCTGGAGTGGTACCGGGCGGGCGAGGACTGGGAGGTGCTCATGGCCGACTGCGCCGCCCTGCTGGGCCTGGCCGCCGAGGCGGCGGGGACGACGGCCCTGACCTGGCGGGGACGCACCTGCGATCCCTTCGCCGCGCCCCAGAGGCTGACCCTGGCGGAGGCCTTCCGGGACCTTGCGGGCATCGACCTGCTCGCCACCCTCGGCCCCGACGGGACTGGAAACGGCCCTGCCCTGGCCGACGCTGCCCGCGCCGCGGGCATCCGGGTCTCGCCGGACGATTCCTGGAGCGACGTCTTCAGCCGGGTCCTGGTCGAGCGGATCGAGCCCACCCTGGGGAACGGCCGTCCTACCCTGCTGTGCGAGTATCCGGCCCCCGAGGCGGCCCTGGCCCGGCGCTGCGCCCGGGACCCGAGGGTGTCCGAGCGCTTCGAGCTCTATGCCTGCGGGGTGGAGCTGGCCAACGCCTTTGGTGAGCTCACCGACCCCGTCGAGCAGCGACGCCGGCTGGAGGCCGAGATGGACGAGAAGGCCCGGGTCTATGGCGAGCGCTATCCCCTCGACGAGGACTTCCTGGCGGCCCTGGCCATCATGCCCCAGGCCTCCGGCGCGGCCCTGGGCTTTGACCGGCTGGTCCTGCTGGCCACCGGGGCCCGGACGATCGAGGACGTCCTGTGGACTCCCGTGGCGGAGGTTCCGTGAGGCGGGTCCTGCACACCACGGCGGACCTGGCCAGGGCGGGTCTGGTAGAGCCTGACGCCATCGCCGCCCTGGAGGCTGTGGCCGCCCGCTACGCCATCGCCATCACCCCGGCGGTCGCCGCCATGATCGACCCCGCCGATCCGTTGGATCCCATCGGCCTGCAGTACCTGCCCTCGCCCGAGGAACTCATTTCCGCGCCCGGCGAGCAGGCCGACCCCATCGGCGACCAGATCCACGCCCCGGTGAAGGGGATCGTCCACCGCTATCCCGACCGGCTATTGCTGACCGCCACCTACGCCTGCGCCGTCTACTGCCGGTTCTGCTTCCGGCGGGAGGTCGTGGGGCCAGGCGGTGCCGGGGGCCTGACGCCAGCAGAGCTGGACGGCGCCCTGGCCTACATCGCCGGCCATCCGGAAGTGTGGGAGGTGATCCTGACCGGCGGCGACCCCCTCGTGCTGTCCCCGCGCCGGATCGCGGACCTGGTGCGGCGCATCAGTGACATCCCCCACGTGAAGATCCTGAGGGTCCACACCCGCCTTCCCGTCGCCGACCCGGAACAGGTGAGCGAGGCCCTGGTCGGGGCCCTGGCCGGGTCGCGCCTGACCCTGGCGGTGGGCGTTCACGTCAACCACGCGCGAGAGCTGACCCCGGCGGCCGATGCCGCCCTGGCCCGTCTGGCCGGCGCGGGTGCCCTGCTGCTCAGCCAGACTGTGCTCCTGAGGGGTGTCAACGACCGGGTCGAGGTACTGGGCGACCTCATGCGCGCCCTGGTGGAGCGGGGCGTGCGGCCCTACTACCTGCACCATCCCGATCCGGCGCCAGGCACGGCCCGGTTCCGGGTGTCCCTCGCCGAGGGCCAGGCCCTGGTGCGGGGCCTGAGAGGGCGCTATTCGGGCCTCTGCCAGCCGACCTATGTCCTCGACATCCCTGGCGGCTTCGGCAAGGTTCCCGCGGGTCCGGCGTGGATCGAGTCCGACGGCGCAGGAATGACGGCCACCGATCCCTGGGGCGGACGCCACCCCGTCGAGGCAGAGGAACCCGAGGCATGAGCCAGCCGCCCCGCATTCGCCCGCTCTCCACCGGCTTCAGCTACCGGGTTGGCCCTCAGCCAGCGCCCGCCGCCCAGCCGGGCGCCGCGCCTCCGGGACCGCCGCCTCCCCAGTCCGTGCTGGACGCCATCGGCGAACGGATTGTCGCCAGAGACATGCCTGGCGCCTTCGCCGCCGCCGAGGCCGCCCTGGCGGAAGGCTACGAACACCCGGCCCTGCTCAATCTCTCTGCCGGCCGGCTGGAGGCCGATGGCAAGCCCGGAGAGGCCCTGATCCGGCTACAGAGGGCCCGCCACCTGGCTCCCGGGGACCCCGGCGTCGTCAACGCCCTGGGACTGTGCCTCCTGGCCCTTGAGTCTCCAGCCGAGGCCGAGTCGGTGTTCCGGGACCTGATCGCCCTCGTCCCTGACTTCGCCCCGGCCCACGCCAACCTTGGGCAGGCCCTCGCCGGTTCGGGGCGGCTCGACCGGGCCAGCGCCGCCTACCGCCGCGCCCTCGAAATCGATCCCGACCAGATCATCGCCCTTGCCGGGCTCGCGGTCATCGCCGCCCGGCGCGGGGCCTTCGCCGAGGCCGAGAGCCTGGCCGACCGGGTGCTGGCGCGGGCACCCGACGCCGCGGACGCCCTGATGGCCAAGGCCCGGGCCGAAGTCGATGACGGCCGGCTTGGCGAGGCCGAAGCCCGGCTCAGGACGCTCATCGCCGACCCCCGCCTCCCGGGCGTCGGGACCGCCGACGCCCTCAACCTGCTGGGGGACGTCCTCGACCTGAGGGGTGAGCGCCTTGGTGCCTTCGGGGCCTGGTCGGGCGGCAACGACATCCTGCGCCGCCACTACGCCCACCGGTTCGCCGGAACCGGCGCCGTGGAGCACACTCGGCGGATGGACGGCTGGCTGGCACGCCACCCGGGCCGGCTCAGGTCACCGGCCGCAGACAGCCTGCCGCCAGGGCCCGCCCGGTCCCATGTCTTCCTGCTGGGCTTCCCGCGTTCCGGGACCACCCTGCTCGAGGCCGCCCTGACCGGTTCGCCGGAAGTGATCGCCCTCGAGGAGCAGGAGGCCCTGGCCGACGGGGTCCGGCGCTACCTGCGCGACCCCACCGATCTCTCGGCCCTGGCAGACGCCGGACCCGAGGACCTGGCGGCCTTCCGAGACGCCTACTGGAAGCGGGTCCGCGAAGCGGGACTCGACCCGGAGGGAAAGGTCTTCCTCGACCGCTATCCCCTGAACAGCCTTAAGCTGCCCCTGATCCAGCGGCTCTTCCCGGAGGCGACCATCCTCTTCGCCCTGCGCGATCCGAGGGATGTGGTCTTTTCCTGCTGGCGACGCCGATTCCAGATGAGCGCGCCCATGTTCCACCTCCTGGACCTCCGAAGTGCAGCGGGCTTCTACGATGCGGTGATGACCTTCTCCATGCGGCTGGAAGGCCAGTCAGCCTCGCCCTGGGTCTTTGTGCGGCACGAAGCCCTGCTGGAGGACTTCACAAGCGTTATGCAGTCAATCTGCGAGACGGTGGGGGTGGAGTGGACCGAGGCCATGCGCGACGTGGGCGCTCGCAATGCCGACCGTGCCATCGCCACCCCGTCCGCCGCCCAGCTGGCCGGCGGACTCAGGACGGACGGCGGGGGGGCCTGGCGGCCCTATGCGGATCGGGTGGCCGAGCCCTTCGCCCCCCTGGCCCCCTGGCTCAGTCGATTCGGCTATCCCGGGTCCTGATCACCCGGACCCGATTACCAGGCCCCGACATTGGGCATTGAGGCCCAGGGCTCGGCGGGCGCCAGGGCCGGGCCGGCCTGGAGCAGCTCGATGGAGATACCGTCCGGCGAGCGGACGAAGGCCATCCGGCCATCGCGGGGAGGTCGGCTGATGGTGACGCCCCCGGCCTGCAGGCGCGCACAGGTGGCGTATATGTCGTCGACGGCATAGGCCAGGTGCCCGAAGTTCCGGCCGCCCTGGTAGTCCTCGGTATCCCAGTTGTAGGTCAGCTCCACCATGGGCGCGCGCTGCTCCCGGGCCAGATCCGTGTCGCCGGGCGCACAGAGGAAGACCAAGGTGAATCGGCCCTGCGTGCTTTCGCTGCGCGACACCTCTTCGAGACCCAGAAGGTGACAATAGAACTTGAGTGAGGCTTCGAGGTCCCGGACCCGGACCATGGTGTGCAGGTAGCGCAAGGTGAGTCTCCACTTTTCCGAGGCCGCCGCGCCCCCGGAAGGGCGGCGCGGAAGACACGCTCAGACAGGATTTCCGCACTGCAGCAATCCTATCCGCGAATTCATTTGTCTGGACTCCAAACTGGCATCATTAGCAGCGAGCGCCAACAGGCGCAGCGTCCGGGGGCGTCGGCCTGAACGTGGGCGACCGCCAACCCGAACAACTGCTCAGGGATGAGAATGCGTCTGACATCCGCCCACAAGTTCGCCATCGGCATTGCGGCCATCGTTGTGCTTCTATTCCTTGCGGGTACCTTGCTGGAAAGGGCCAAGCGGAAGCGTGAACCAGCTCCGAAGGCTCAGCCAACCGCCTCGGGCCCCGCCGCCCTGCCGGCTGTCCAGGTCGTCGAGACCCCGCAGAGCACCCATCCCTACTTCGTCCGCGTCCGGGGGCGTACGGAGGCGGCGCGCACCGTGACTGTGCGGTCCGAGACCGCCGGCATCGTGGCCGCGACCCCCGCCGTCGAGGGCAGCTATGTGACCCGCGGAACCATACTCTGCCGCCTGAACGTCGACGCCCGCGAGGCCGGCCTGGCGCAGGCGCGCGCCGCGGTCCGCTCGCGCGAACTCACGCGTCAGGCCACCGTCGACCTCTCCGCCAAGGGCTATCGCTCCCAGACCCAGGTCCTCCAGGACCAGGCCAACCTGGACAGCGCCCGGGCGGGCCTGCGCCAGGCCGAGATCGCCCTGGAGCAGACCAACATCCGCGCGCCCTTCAACGGGGTTTTCGACCGCCGCGAGGCCGAGGTCGGTGCCTACCTTTCCCCCGGCCAACCCTGCGGGACGGTGATCGAGCTCGATCCCCTGCTGATCGTCGCCGACCTTCCCGAAACCGAGGCCGGCAAGTTCCAGATCGGTTCGCCGGCCACCGCTGAGCTGGTGTCCGGGGAGACGATCAACGGGACTGTCCGCTACATCTCGCGGGAGGCGGATCCGCAGACCCGCACCTACCGGGTGGAGGTCAC
This sequence comes from uncultured Alphaproteobacteria bacterium, assembly GCA_903933475.1. GTDB lineage: Bacteria > Pseudomonadota > Alphaproteobacteria > Caulobacterales > Caulobacteraceae > Phenylobacterium. The sequence goes on from CAIZKE010000167.1 coordinate 6,411, forward strand.
GGCGCGTAATCCGAAGCTTACCGCACGGTCGGGCCTGAGCGCCCAGGTCCGCGTCAACGCCGGCCAGGGTCCTGCGCACCTGATCCAGGTTTCCAGCTTGGTGCTGGACTCGGCCGGGCGCCAGGGCGTGCGGTATGTGGACAGCGGCGGCATCGTCCGCTTCGCCCCCCTGAACCTGATCGATGAAACATCGGAAGGCGTCTGGGTCAGCGGCTTGTCCGGCGCGGTCAAGATCATAACTGTCGGCCAGTCTTATGTCGCCGAGGGCCAGAAGGTCCTCGCGACCCCAGCGCGCTAAGGAGGAGCCCCCCATGATCGGAGCCCTGATCGAAGGCGCCATCAAGCGACGGAAAGTCGTCCTCGGCGTGACCCTGATCGCGACGATCTTCGGCCTGATCGCCTTCAACACCATGCCCCGTGAGGCGCAGCCCAACATCACCCTGCCCTTCGTGGCGGTGATCGTGCCCTATCCCGGCGTGAGCCCCGAGGACGCCGAGCGTCTCCTGGTCAAGCCGCTGGAGACCAACCTCCAGTCCATCGAGGGCCTGAAGCAGATGAATGCCGTGGCCCGCCAGGGCTCAGCCTTCGTCTCCCTCGAGTTCGAACCTGACTTCGACAAGGACAAGGCGCTGCAGGACGTGCGCGCCAAGGTCGACCAAGCGGGCGGGCGGTTCCCGCCCGACGCATTGGAACCCATCATCGAGGAAGCGAACTTCAGCGACCAGCCGGTGATCGGCATAGTTCTGTCCGGCGCGGCCCCCGAACGGGAATTCGTCCGGATTTCCAACTCCCTCCGGGATCGCCTGGAAGCCCTCCCGGGCGTCCTCAAGGCAGAAACCTCCGGCGCCCGCGAGGAATTCCTCGAGGTCACCGTCGATCCGGTGCGCATGGAGGCCTACAAGGTCACCTCCGGGGAAGTGGCCCAGGTCATCGGCCGCAACAACCAGTTGGTACCGGCTGGCGACATGCTGACCGGCAAGGGCAAGTTCGCGGTCAAGGTCCCCGGGGTCATCGAAAAGCCCGAGGATATCCTCGCCCTGCCGATCAAGCGCAATGGCGACCGCCTGATCACCGTGGGCGACATCGGCGACGTCCGCCGGACCTTCAAGGACCCTACCTTCATCGCCCGCTACAACGGCGAGCCCGCCTATTCGATCTATGTCTCCAAGCGTCCCGGCGCCAATGTGCTCGACACCGTCAAGGTCGTACGCGAGACGGTGGAGGCCGAGCGCAAGGCCTGGCCGGCGACGGTCAAGGTCGACTACACCTTCGACGAGTCCGAGTTCATCGAGCGGACCCTTCTGGTCCTCGAGGGTGGCCTTCTCTCCGCCACCCTCCTGGTCATGATCATCATCGTGGCGAGCCTGGGCGTGCGACAGGGACTCATGGTCGGCCTGGCCATCCCGGTCTGCTTCGCCCTCGGCTTCCTGATGCTCAACGCCATCAATGTGACCCTGAATCAGATGGTCATGTTCGGCCTGGTGCTCGCCGTGGGTATCCTCGTCGATGGGGGGATCGTGGTCGTCGAGTACGCAGAGCGGAAGATGGCCGAGGGCTTGAACAAGGTCGACGCCTTCAAGGCGGCCGGGACGCGCATGTTCTGGCCGGTGCTCAACGGAACCCTGACGACCCTCTGCGCCTTTGTGCCGTTCTTCTTCTGGAACTCGATCGCCGGCAAGTTCATGAGCTACCTGCCGCTGACCCTGGTCTTCGTGCTGGGCGCCTCCATCTTCATCGCTCTGATCTTCACCCCCGCCCTGGGCTCGATCTTCGCCAAGGAGCGCAAGGCCGGCGCCGAGGAACTGGCCGACCTGGAGAAGGCCGAACGGGGCGATCCTACCCAGATGTCAGGCTTCATGGGCCGGTACGCCCGGACTCTGGACTTCCTGTCCCACCACCCCTTCCGGGTCCTGGCCACGACCTTCCTTGTGGTGATCTTGGTCTGCGTCTGGTTCAAGGAGACGGACCATCGGGTCGAGTTCTTCCTCGACGAGGATCCGGAGAGCGTGCAGGTCTATGTGAAAGCGCGGGGCAACCTGAACGCGACGGCCCAGGATGCCCTGGTTCAGCAGGTCGAGGCCCGCCTTAAGGACATGAAGGGGGTGAAGGCCCTCTTCGTGCGCACCGGCACCGGCGGCGGCGGCTTCGGCGGTCGATTCGGAGCCCCGAATGACACCATCGGGACCCTGGAGGTGGAGTTTGTAAAGTACGAGGACCGGGTTCGCCTGGGCCTGAAGGGTCCGGAGCTTGCCGCAGAGGTTGAGCGCCGCATCGCTAATGTCCCCGGCATTGAGACCGAGGTGAGGGCGCCCGAGCAGGGTCCGCCTACCGGAAAGTCCGTCCAGGTCGAGATGAGGAGCAACAATCCGGAAGCGCTGGATGCGGCCGCGAACCTGGTCAAGGCCAAGCTCGCGACCGACCGGGAGATCATCGATATCGAGGACAACCGGACGTCGCCGGGCATTGAGTGGAACCTGGATGTCGACCGCGAGGCCGCGGGTCGCTATGGCGTTGACGTCCTTACGGTTGGCCAGGCCATCCAGTACACCACGACCGGTGTGCTGGTGGGCCGCTTCCGGCCCAATGATGCCGAGGACGAACTGGACATCCGGGTGCGCTTCACGCCGGAAGGCCGCAACCTCGACGCCCTGGACTCGCTCAAGATCGGCACACCGTTCGGGCCGGTGCCGGCGAGCTATTTCGTCAAGCGCCAGCCGGCCCAGCAGGTCACCCAGATCCAGCGGCGCGACGGGCAAAGGCTGGTAATCGTCCAGGCCAACGTGCCCAAGGGCGTCGCCTCCAACCAGAAGATCACCGAACTCCGGCCCTGGCTGGAGAAGGCTCCGATCGATTCGTCAGTGAAGTGGAAGTTCACCGGAGCCGACGAGGAAGGCCGCGCCGCGGTTCTCTTCTTCGTCACCGCGATCTTTGCAGCCCTGTTCATGATGATGATCATCCTGCTCTGGCAGTTCAACAGCTTCTGGGGCGTGGCTGTGACCTTGTTCGCCGTGCTGTTATCCACCGTCGGTGTGCTGTTGGGCGTGTTGGTAAACTTCGCCAACACCTTCAACTACATATCCGTGATCATGCTGGGAACGGGCGTGGTCGCCCTGGCCGGCGTGGTGGTGGGCCACAACATCGTGCTGGTGGATTGCTTCTACCAACTGAAGCGCTCGGGCTACAACGCCCACGAAGCGGCTGTCCGGGCCGCCGCCCAGCGCTTCCGCCCGGTCATGCTGACGACCCTGGTGACCGTGGTCGGCCTGCTTCCGCTGATGTTCCAGCTGCATCCGAACTTCCGCAATCTGGTCCTTGAGTACCGGGCGCCCGGATCGGGGCAGTGGGTCCAACTGTCGGCCGCAGTGGTGTGGGGCCTGTCCTTCGCAACCCTGCTGACCCTGGTGGTCACCCCGGTCATGCTGGCCATGCCGATGGTCCTCTCCGCTCGGTTCGGAACCGTGTTTAACGCCATCCGCCAGCGGGTGGGGATGAAGTCCCGCCAGCGTACCTACCAGGGGGGTCGCATGCCCCAGGGCGGGCCCGAAGCCCCCTCGCCTTCGCCTGCGGAATAGCCAGGGCCAGGAGGGCTTCAGCCTTCCCGGGTCTGACGGCGCCAGAGGGCGGCGTATTCGCCGCCCCGGGCCAGGAGGGCGGCGTGATCGCCGCGCTCGACGATGCGGCCCTGCCTCAGGACCAGGATCTGGTCGGCGTCCACCACGGTCGACAGCCGGTGCGCGACCACGAGGGTGGTGCGGTTGCGCCGGACGCGCCTCAGGGTTTCCTGGATTGCGGCCTCGGTGGGACCATCCAGAGCCGACGTCGCCTCGTCGAGGATCAGGAGCCGGGGATCCGCCAGAAGCGCCCGGGCTATGCCCACCCTTTGGCGTTCTCCCCCCGAAAGCTTCAAGCCCCGCTCGCCGACCCGGACCGAGAGGCCCCCCGGCGTCGCCTGGATAAAGGCGGCAAGTTCCGCAGCCTCAGCGGCGGCCTGGATCTCCGCCTCCGTCGCGCCAGGCCGGGCGAAGGCGATGTTGGCGCCCAGGGTGTCGTTGAACAGGGCGACATCCTGTGGAACCAGGGCCACGGCGCGCCGCAGATCCGTGCGGGCAAGATCCCTGAGGTCAATGCCATCGAGGGTCACGCTGCCGGACCCCGGATCGACGAGGCGCAGGGCCAGCCGGACGACGGTGGTCTTGCCGGCGCCTGAGGGCCCGACGATGGCGGTAGTGGTTCCAGGTGCCGCCTCGAAGGTGATGTCCTCGAGCCCTGTCGCGCGCGATCCATGCCGGAAGCCCACCGCCTCGAAGGCCACACGGGCCCCCGATCCCGACGCTGGTGGAAGGGGACGGGCGGGAACAGGGTCTGCGATATCGGGAACAATCCGGCCGATCTCGACCATCTGCTCCATGTCGATGAAGGCCTGGCGGATCTCGCGGTAGTTGAAGCCCAGCATATTGAGCGGCTGGTAGAGGCCGATGACCAGAAGGACGGCGGTCGTCACGTCACCGACCCGCATCCGGCCTTGCAGCACCTCGAGGCCCGCCACCAGGACCATGGCGGCGAGGCCGACATTCAGGATCAGGGCCTGGAGAGCGTTGAGCAGGGACAGGGAGGTGTTGGCCCGGACGGCGGCCCGCACATAGTCCGCCAGGGCCGAGGCGTAGCCGGCCACCGTCCCCTGCTCCCGCCCGAAGGCCTTGACCGTCTCGAAGTTCATCAGGGCATCGACGGACAGGCCGGCGGCCTTTCCATCGGCGAGGATCAGTTCGCGTCGGTGGGACAGTCGCCAGTCGGTGATCCGGAAGGTCAGGCCGGCGTAGATGACGATGGTGACGAAGGTCGCCGCGGCGAACCGCCAGTCCAGCCGCACCGCCATGACCCCCATGGCCATCAGCAGCTCAAGGGCAGTCGGGCCGAGATTGAAGACCACGCTCCGGATCAGGAAGTCGGTTGAGCGCGAGCCCCTGTCTATGACCCGCGCCAAGGTTCCGGTCTGCTTGCCCTGGTGGTAGTCGAGCGAGAGGGTCAGGACATGAGCGAAGCTTTCCTCGGCTGCCCGGGCAATGGTCGCCTGGGAGACCGGCGTGAAAATGGCTTCCCGGGCGTTGGGCGCCACGGCGGCGACCATCCGCAGGCCGGCGAACCCGAGGGCGAGGAGGATGAAGGCCCCGCCCAGCGCTGTCGCCCCATGACCCAGCCCGGGCACCGCCAGTCGGTTGATCGCGTCGCCCAGAAGGACTGGGGCGGCGACGCCAGCGGCCTTACCCACGAAGATCAGGACCAGGGCGAGCCCGATCCGCCAACCCAGGCCAGGGGCGCCGCAGCGGAGCACCAGTCGCCAAAGGTTGGCTATCGAGGACCAGAAGTCAAAACGGACGCCCGCCGGCGCAGTCTCGCCCCCCATTCTGCCGCCATGTTGAAACGCCACTGCGGCTGACCTCAGGGAAGGATCTGGGTGGACTGGACCCCGCCGCCCGGGGTCAGCCAGTCGATACGCAGGCCTGTGCCCTGGGGCGTCACGCGAAGGGGACCCCCGACCGGCGGGACGGTCGGCGAGAGGTTCAGGGTCCGCTCTGCGCTGATCCCGTCGCCAAAGATCCGCAGTCGGTTTGCGCCTGGCGGTGCCGGACCTTTCAGGCGGATCTCAAAGACCCCGGCATCATCGGCCCGGCCTTCGCCCATGCGGCTGCCGTTGAGCTGGACTCCGACCAGCCCCCGCTGCGCCGCCCGCCCCGAGACCACGGTGCCGCCGGCGCGGTCGGTATCCAGGACGATCGGCGCAGCCGCGCCCGGCGACACGGCTCGGGCACCCGCGCCCGCCCGAAGCAGCCAGGCGCCGTGCTGGGGCGAGAGGAAGAGGTAGCCTTCGGCCTGGACCGTGCGCCCGGCGAAGGTCTCGGACAGCCCAAAGATCGCACCGTCGCCAGCGACAGGCACCGTCAGCCGCCAGCGGCCCTCTGCATCAGGACGGACGGTAACCCCGCCCCCCCCAGGGCTGGCCAGGCGCACCTCAGCGCCCCTGGCTGCTCGCCCCTCGAGGGAATAACCCCCAGCCCCAAAGTCGGCGCGATCGACCCGGGGCGCCGCAAGATAGGCCGCCTCTTCCTGGAGCCTCGCCGTCTCATCCGGGGAACGGGTGCCGCCGGGGCTGCAGGCCGCCAGGGCCAGCAGGCCCGCAAACGGCACTAAACCGCCGAGGCGCCTGCGACTCATTCGCCGTAGACCTGGTCGCGGAAGCCGTTGACGATGGGGTAGCGTCGGTCCCGCCCGAAGGCCTTCAGGCCGATCTTGACCCCGGGAGCGGCCTGTCGCCGCTTGTACTCAGAGTTGTACAGCAGGCGCTGCACGCGCTCGACCGTTTCGCGCGGGAACCCCCGGGCGACGATCTCGTCGAGCGAGGCCTCTTCCTCCACCAGTCCATGCAGGATGGCATCGAGATCTGCATACTCGGGCAGGCTGTCCTGGTCCTTCTGGTCAGGGCGCAGTTCGGCCGAAGGTGGCTTGGTCAGGATGCGGTCCGGAATGGGGTCCGAGGCAACGCCGAAGGGATCGTGGGCGTTCCGCCACCGGCACACCGCGTAGACCTCGGTCTTGTAGAGGTCCTTGAGCACATTGAAGCCGCCACACATGTCGCCGTAGAGGGTGGCATACCCGACCGCCATCTCGCTCTTGTTTCCGGTCGTCAGGAGCATGGACCCCAGCTTGTTGGAAAGGGCCATGAGGGACAGCCCCCGGATGCGCGCCTGGATGTTCTCCTCGGTGAGGTCAGGTGGCCGGTTCTCGAACAGGGGGGTGAGCATTGCGGCGAAGGCGTCAATGGCCGGTGCGATGGGCACCTCGTCGAGACGGACGCCAAGCCGTCGGGCGCAGTCCTCGGCGTCCTCCAGGCTCTCGCGGCTGGTGTAGCGGGAGGGGAGCATGAAGCACCGGACCCGGTCGGGCCCGAGGGCGTCGGCGGCCACCACCGCCGTGATCGCCGAGTCCACCCCCCCGGACAGGCCGAGCAGGACGCCGGGAAAGCCGGACTTGTTCACGTAATCCCGAAGCCCCAGCACCATGGCATGGTAGATTTCGCCCGGCCCCTCCATCCACCCGGCGACGGGGGCGTCGGAGGCGGTCCAGCCTTCGGGTCCCTCGGTCCAGCGCATGACGCCGATCGCTTCCTCGAACATGGGCAGTCGCATGACTTCCCGCCCGAGTCCGTCGAGGGCGAAGGATGCCCCGTCGAAGACCAGTTCATCCTGACCGCCCACCTCGTTCAGGTAGATCATTGGAAGGCCGGTCTCAGCCACGCGGGCCCGGACGATCCCGGTACGCTCCTGGTCCGCGGTCCGGCGATAGGGCGAGCCGTTCGGTACGACGAGGATCTCGGCGCCGTCCGCCGCAAGGTCAGCGCAGACACCGGAGGTCCAGATGTCCTCGCAGATCGGAACGCCAAGGCGCACACCCTTCCAGGTGAAGACCCTAGGACCCTCCCCCGGCTCGAAGACGCGTTTCTCGTCGAACACGCCGTAGTTGGGCAGGTCGCACTTGAAGGCTACATCCTGGACCTTGCCGCCTGCCAGGAAGGCGAGACCGTTCCGGGGACGACGGCCGGGTGCCTCCGCAGGCCAGATCACGCCCACGAGGGCGGCAAAGTCTTCATCGGTCTCGAGGGCCAGGCGCTCGACGGCCTCCCGGCCTGCACGCCAGAAGGCTGGCTTGAGGGCGAGGTCCTCGGGAGGATACCCGTTGATGAAGAGTTCGGGAAAGACGGCGAGGTCGGCCCCGGCCGCACGGGCCTCTGAGAACCTGCGACGCGCGAGGGCTTCGTTGGCGGCAATGGCGCCGACAGTGGGATTGGCCTGGACGGCGGCAATGACAATGGACCGGGTCATGACCTGACCTTTAGCCCCGACCGCTCCGCGCCGCCAGTCGCCGGGTCAGCAGATTCAGCGCTTCGGCTCCGGCAGAGTGTAGGTTGGCAGGGCGCGGATCATGTCATTCATGTTCGCTTCCGAGACGACGATAAGTCCGTCGCCGGGCCGGTCCAGATCGAGGATGATGCTGAAGGCCAGGGCGATCAGCATGAACATCACCCACGAGATATGACTTCGGTGGCCGTGGGCCCCTGCGGCGACATAGCCGAGTATCCCGGCGACGCACACGGCATAGGCCATGAGGGCAAAGAGGACGGCGGGCGGAATCCGGGCGTCCAGGGCGGCCTTCCTCTGTGCCTGCACCTCAATCATCCGGGTGATGCTCTGGACCAAAGCATTGGCGAGGGCGGGGGTCTGAGACGCCCGCGCCGCTGCAGCCGTGCGTTGCCAGAGGGGACCCTGCAGGGCCTCGGAATGTTTCTGGGCGGCCATCTGGGCGGGTCCCCAGAGCTCCCCGCTGACGCGACGCACCTGAGCGTAGGAGACGATGATGTTGCTGAGGTCGCTACGGTAGGGTGCGTCGAGCATCTGCGCGCGCATGTAGGCCACGGCGATCGCATTCGCCTCCTCAACGACCAGGGTCCGCCTGAGTTCATGACGTGACAGGGCCAGGGAGAAGGTGAAGGCGACCAGGAGGGAGAGGAGGCCGACGACGGCGGTGGCGATCAGCCCTTCCCCAGCCTGGGAAACCCCCTCCCCGACCGCACTTGACCGGCGCCGCCGGATCCTCTCGGCCAGGGACCGGACCGTCACCATCAGGATGAATACAGTCAGGCCGACGATCCAGAGATACTCATCCGTCAGGAACCGGGACAGCACTTGCATGGCGTTCTGGGCCTCCCTCCGCCGGTCACCGGCGATGTCGTCGAAGGTTTCTGCGCGGGAGGGGGTCGGGTCAAGTGGGCGCGCCGCCAAGCCGGGGCTGGGCGGCAAACCAGGGTGCCAGGCGCTCCAGGCCCTCGCGCACGAGGTCGTTAGAGAGCGCGAAGCTGAAACGGATGAAACGACCGCCTTCCACCGGATCGAAGTCGACCCCGGGCGCGAGGGCGACGCCGGTTTCGCGGAGGATCCTTTCGCAGAAGGAAAGGCTGTCCTGCGTCAGGTGGCCCACGTCCGCGTAGACGTAGAAGGCTCCGTCCGCAGGTGCGATGGAGGCCAGTCCCAGCCGCGGCAGGGCCTGCAGCAGCAGGTGGCGATTGGTCCGGTAGACGGCGAGATTGGCTTCCAACTCCTCCCGGCAGTCCAGCGCGGCCAGGGCGGCGTGCTGGCTCAGGGACGGTGGCGTCAAGAACAGGTTGCTGATCAGGGCCCGGGCCCGGTCGGCATGGTCCGGGGGCGCGGCGAGCCAACCCAGCCGCCAGGCCACCATACTGAAATACTTGGAGAAGCTGTTCACGACGAAGGCCTGGTCAGTGAATTCGAGGACCGACCTCGCCCGCTCGCCATAGGTCAGTCCGTGGTAGATCTCGTCGGAAACCAGACCCAGCCCACGAGACTCACAGAACCGGACTATGGCTTCAAGCCTGGAGGCCGGAAGGATCGATCCCGTCGGATTTGCGGGGCTGGCGATGATCACCCCATCCAGGGGTCCTTCAACGGCGTCCAGCGCCTCGGCAGAGAGTTGGAAGTCGACCTCGGCGCCACAGGGAATCTCGACCGGCTCCATGTGCAGGGCGCGAATTGTATTGCGGTAGGCCACGTACCCGGGACGGGCCAGGGCAATGCGCGCTCCGGCGGGAAAACGGGTGGAGAGAGCCAGGACCAGGGCCGGCGAGGCCCCGCAGGTCAGCAGGATCTGGCCCGCTGGCAGGTCGACCCCGTAGGATTCCCAATAGTGCCTGGAAAGCCGGGCCTTGAGGTCCTGGCTCTCCCAGTAGCTTCCGGGATCGGAGTCGAGGGCGGCATGGGCCGCCGCAATCGCCCGGGAGGGCGCGCCGGTGGAGGGCTGACCGAACTCCATGTGGATGATGCTGGCACCCCCGGCCTCTAGGCGACGGGCAAGAAGGCTGAGGCCGATGGCATAGAAGGGATCGACGACCGGGAGGACCGCCCCCTCAGTCGTCACGGTGGATCCGCTCGCGGCGCTCGTGACGCTCCTGCGCCTCAAGGCTGAGGGTAGCGATAGGCCGGGCGTCAAGGCGGGCAATGCCGATCGGCTCCCCGGTCTCCGCGCAATAGCCGTAAGAGCCATCGTCGATGCGGCGCAGAGCCTCGTCGATCTTGGAGATCAGCTTGCGCTGCCGGTCGCGGGTGCGGAGTTCAAGGGACCTGTCAGCCTCGGAAGTCGCCCGATCGGCGAGATCGGGATGGTTTTCAGTCTCAGACTGGAGGTGGACCACGGTCTCCCGGGACTCCCGGAGGATCTCATCCTTCCAGGCCAGCAGCTTGCGGCGGAAGTACTCCAGCTGCCGCTGGTTCATGAAAGTCTCGCCCTCAGAAGGACGATACTCCGGATCGCTCACCACTACGTCGGCCTTGGGCATAGACACCTCACCCCCCGGGATGCAAAGCCCTGTTGTCGGCGGGCTTATAGCAAACTCGATTGGTCGTGCAACGTCCCTGAACGCCACTCAGGACCTAAGGCCGAGAACCTCGAGCTTGGCGAGTTCCACTGCGGCCCGGGTCTCGATCTCGTCGAGAACCGCTTCGAGCGCCGGATCGCCCGTCGTTGCCCTCTGTTCGGCAATGGCCAGGGAAAGTGCGCGGATTTGGTCCGGTCTCATCATACCGTCGATGAGGGCGACTTTCAGGTCATCGAGCACGTCGAGAAGACGGACGGCCCGACGCATGGAGCGCCTGCGGCCCTCAAGCGGACCGCCGGCGTCCTGCAGGGCAAGAAGGGACTCGACGCCCATCAGCGCCGAAGTCCCTGAGACGGGCGCAGCCGTGGCCGACGGCCCTGCAGCCGCTGCAGAGGGCAGGCTGAAGGCACCGCCGGAAGCCCCGGCCTTTTTGGAGGCGGGGGCGCCGCCTGAAACGCCGCCTGGACCCATGACTTTCATACCCTCACCCTAGACCCTCCGGGCTTGAGGTATGGTTAATGCCGGGCAATTTCTGCACCCGGCGCCGATGCCTCTGGCGTGCAGACGCAAAGTCTTCTGACTCTAAAGGGTTTTTCAGGGTCGGCGGGTGGCACGGGTCTCGCAAGGACGGGCGTGGGTTCAATCGCCCGGAAGGCGCACTCATGTTCGAACGCAGTCGTTTCCTCAGCCTTGCTCTGGCGGGTGCCCTCCTCCTCGCCGGGATCGGCGGCGAGGCCCAGGCCCGTTCCCGGATCAAGGACATCGTCGAGTTCGAGGGCGTGCGGGACAACATGCTGGTGGGATACGGCCTGGTCGTCGGCCTGAACGGCACGGGTGACTCCCTGCGGAACGCTCCCTTCACCCGCCAGAGCCTTGAGGCCATGCTGGAGCGCCTGGGCGTCAATATCCGGGAGACCAACCTCAACACCAAGAACGTCGCCGCGGTCATGGTCACCGCCCGGCTACCGCCCTTCACGACGGCGGGTGCACCGATCGACGCCACGGTCTCCGCCATGGGCGACTCCAAGAGCCTGCTCGGTGGAACCCTGCTTGTGACGCCGCTGATGGGCGCGAACGGCGAAGCCTACGCCGTGGCCCAGGGCACGGTCCAGACCGGCGCAATCTCGGCGGGAGGCGCATCGGGAAGCTCTGTATCCAAAGGGGTGCCAACGTCGGGGCGTATCTCAGGCGGTGCAATCGTCGAGCGCGAGCTTGGCTTCCAGCTGGCGTCCATGCCGCAGATGCGGATGACCCTGCGCAACCCGGACTTCACCACCGCCCGCCGGGTGGCCGACGCCGTGAACGGCGTCTTCCCGGGCTCGGCCACGGTGGAGAACCCCACGATCATCACCCTCCGTCCGCCGGCAGGCGTGAACATGGTCGCCATGATCTCGCGCATCGAGAACCTGCCTGTCGACACCGATGAGCCCGCCAAGGTGGTCATCGACGAGGTCGCTGGCGTGATCGTCATGGGAGAGAGCGTGAGGATCTCCACGGTTGCGATCGCCCAGGGCAATCTGACCATCCGGGTTCAGGAAACTCCCGCAGTCAGCCAGCCCAACGCCTTCTCGCAGGGCCAGACGACCGTGACTCCGCAGTCGACGGTGGACGTCGAGGAAGAGAAGGGCAAGCAGCTCATCACCCTCCGGAACGGGGCCTCCCTGTCCAGCCTCGTCTCAGGGCTGAACGCCCTCGGCGTGACCCCTCGGGACATGATCTCCATCCTGCAGGCCATCAAGGCGGCGGGTGCCCTCCAGGCCGACATCGAGGTGATGTGATGAGCCCCGCTGCTCCCGTTTCCGCCGCTGCGGCCACCGCATCCCTGGCACCCTTGCCGTCAGAGTCCTTCCAGAGGACCCGGATCGCGAAGTCCGCACAGGACTTCGAAGCCTCCTTCCTGTCGGTAATGATCAACCAGATGTTCTCGGAGGTGGATACCTCCGGTCCTTTCACCGGCGGGTCGGGCGAGGCGGCATTCCGCTCTTTCCTGGGGGATGCCGTGGCCCGCCAGATCGTCCGTTCGGGGGGGATCGGCCTGGCCGGTCCCGTCCAGGCGCAAATGCTCAAGCTCCAGGGGCTCAGCTAGGAGAATGTCCATGGCCCTATCCGCAGGCAATGCCGATGAACGCGTCGGCCAGTTGATCGCCCTCACCGAACGGCTGACCGAACTCATCGCCGCAGAGGCCCAGGCCTTCGAGACCCATCGCCCGCAGGACGCGGCGGCCCTGGTGGAGGAGACCTCCCGGCTCGCTAATCTGTACCGACACGAGTCCGCGCGGGTGCGCGCCAATCCCGACCTGGTCGCGTCGGCGACGCTTGAGGGCCGGACCCAGCTAATGCGAGCGACCGAGGCCTTCGATGCCGTCCTCGCCCGGCAGGGGCGCGCCCTGGACGCCGCCCGCACCGTGACGGAGGGGCTGGTCCAGGCCATTGCCACCGAGGTCGCCGCACAGAGGTCCAAGGGTATAGGTTACGGCCCGAGCGCCAAGACGCATGACCTCAACACGGCCACATCGATCACTCTCAACCAGAGGGCCTGAATCCGCGCCGGGACGGAGCCGTGGGGGTTGCAAGGGACGCAGGCGTGCGGGAAGTGTGAGGAAGACTCCGGAGTTCCTCACGTGCCCCCAAGACCCGCGCTTCTCGCCAGCCTCTGCCTGTCGACTTTCCTCTGCCTGAGCGTCACCGCATCCGCCGCGGGCCTGGACCCTCGCCGTGTCCATGAGGCGGCGGTGGTACTGGACACACACTTCGACACCCCTGCGAACCTGGGCCGGCCCGGCTGGAGCATACTTGACCGCCATGAAACCAACCGGGACGGCAGTCAGGTCGACCTGCCCCGGATGATCGAGGGCGGGGTCGACGGCGGTTTCTTCGTCGTCTTCACGCCGCAGGGGGCCCGGGGCGCCGCAGGCAATGCCGCCGCCCGGGACCACGCCCTCTACAGGGCCTCCGAGATCCGCGAGATGGTGGCGCGCCACAGCGACCGCTTCGACCTGGCCCTGACAGCCGACGATCCCGCGCGGATCCTCGCCGCCCGGAAGCGCTTCGTCTTCATGAGCATGGAGAACGGATCCCCCGTCGCCGGGGACCTGTCCCTCATGCAGGCCTTCTACCGGCTGGGCGTGCGGATGATCGGGCCCGTGCACTTCCGCAACAGCGACCTTGCGGACTCCGCGACGGACACGCCGGAGTGGGGCGGCCTTTCGCCGGCCGGAGGCACCTTCGTGGCCGAGGCCAACAGGCTGGGTATGGTGATCGACGCCAGCCATGCCAGCGACGCCGCCTTGGACCAGATGATTGCCCTCTCCGAGGCCCCGCTCATCCTGTCGCACTCAGGCTGCAAGGATGTCTTCAACCATCCGCGGAACGTGGATGACTCCCGCCTTCGCGCCCTGGCCGCCAAGGGCGGGGTCATCCAGATCAACGCCTTCTCGGCCTACATGGTCCCGACACCGCGGATCCCGGAGCGGGAGGCTGCGTTGAAGGACCTTGCAAAGTCCCTTGGAGTAAACGGGCAGGACATGACGGACGCCCAGCGCAAGGCCTTCATCGAAGGGCGGAAGGCGATCGACACCCGCTGGCCGGTCCCGAGGGCCAACATCGACGACTTCATGAACCACATGCTCCACGCCCTCGCATTGGTGGGTTCCGACCACGTGGGCGTATCCGGCGACTTCGATGGGGGCGGCGGCATAGACGGGCTGAACGACGTCTCCGACTATCCGGAGATCACGCGGCGCCTCCTGGCGGCGGGCTACTCGGCCGCGGACATCAACAAGATCTGGGGCGGCAACGCCCTGCGCGTCCTGAAGGCGACGGAAGCCGTCCGGGATCGACTGCAGACCCAGAAGGCCGACTGATGACCCCCGAAGGGCAAATGATGACCTACGAACACCTCGACATCCGCATTGAAGACGAGGTCGCCTGGGCGACCCTGAACCGGCCTGACCGGCTGAACGCCCTGAACCCGCGGCTGGTGGAGGAGCTACGGGACTTCTTCGTGGGCCTCTACTGGCGGCGAGACGTGCGGGTCGTGGTGCTGAGGGGCGCGGGGAAGGCCTTCTGCGCCGGCCTGGACCTGAAGGAACGCAGCGGGGACAACACCAACCGCTCGGTGGGTGCAGGACTGACCGGCCAGAGGCGGATCAGCGAGATCGTCATCGCCATGCGCCGGTGTCCGCAGCCGATCATCGCCTGCGTCGATGGCGCTGCCAGCGGTGGCGGCTTTGCCCTGGCCCTGGCCTCGGACGTGCGGATCGCCACGTCTTCCCTGAAGATGAACGCCGCCTTCATCCGGATTGGCCTGTCGGCCTGCGACATCGGCGTCAGCTACTTCCTGCCCCGGATGGTGGGCAGTTCGGTGGCGGCGGAATACATGCTGACGGGGCGATTCATGGGTGCCGAACGGGCCCTGCAACTGGGCCTGATCAGCCGCATCGTCGACGCTGGCGACCTTGAGGCCGAGGCCCGCGAGTTCGCCGCTGACATGCTGCACGCCACGCCCCTGGGCCTTCGGCTCACCAAGGAGGCCCTCAACCACGCCATCGACGCCCAGGGCCTGGAGGCGGCCATCGCCATGGAGGACCGCAACCAGATCCTCTGCGCCCAGGACGGGGATTTCGCCGAGGGCGTCCGCGCCTTCCTGGAGAAGCGAAAGCCGGTCTACGCAACCCGGGAGAGCTGATCCACAGAAGGTTCGGCCGGACCCGGTCGGGATCGCTTGTTCGCCACATGTTCCAGTGATATCCGGAGCCTTCTTCAAGGGGGAATCCGCCGTCCCGGCCTCCGGGCGGCGACCGGACGCCATGTCGGACGAACAGAACTTCATCCGGGTGCGGGGCGCCCGCGAGCACAACCTCAAGGATGTCGACATCGACATCCCCCGGGGGAAGCTGGTCGTCATGACCGGCCTGTCAGGGTCAGGGAAGAGCTCCCTGGCCTTCGACACCATCTACGCCGAGGGCCAACGGCGCTATGTCGAGAGCCTCTCGGCCTATGCGCGCCAGTTCCTCGAACTGATGAGCAAGCCGGACGTCGACCTGATCGAGGGCCTGTCGCCGGCCATCTCCATCGAACAGAAGACCACCAGCCGGAACCCGCGCTCGACCGTCGGCACGGTCACCGAGATCCACGACTACATGCGCCTGCTCTGGGCGCGGGTGGGAATCCCGTATTCGCCAGCCACGGGCCTGCCAATCGAAAGCCAGACCGTCTCGCAGATGGTGGACAAGCTGTCCGCCCTGCCTGAGGGCGAGCGGGTCTACCTCCTGGCGCCAGTGGTCCGGGGACGGAAGGGCGAATACCGTCGGGAGATCACAGAATGGCAGAAGGCGGGCTTCCAGCGCCTTAAGATCAATGGCGTCTTCCATCCCATTGAGGACGCACCAGTCCTCGACAAGAAATTCAAGCATGACATCGACATCGTGGTCGATCGCCTGGTCACGCGGTCCGGCCTCGAAAGCCGCTATGCGGACTCCCTGGAGACCGCGCTGAAGCTCGCCGACGGGATTGCGGTGGCCGAATGGGCCGACATTGCCGAGGGGCAGGCGGAACCCCGCAGGATGATCTTCTCGGAGAAGTTCGCCTGCCCGGTCTCGGGATTCACCATCTCCGAGATCGAACCGCGCCTGTTCTCATTCAACAACCCCTTCGGCGCCTGTCCCACCTGCGACGGCCTTGGGGCCCGGCTCACCTTTGACGGGGACAGGGTCGTCCCCGACCCTAGCCGGACCCTGCATGGCGGGGCCATAGCGCCCTGGTCCAAGGGCCCCTCCCCGCTCTACACCCAGACCCTGCAGGCCCTGGCCCGCCACTATGGCTTCTCGATGGATCTGCCCTGGTCGGACCTGCCGGAGGCTGCGCGCAATGTCGTCCTCCAGGGGTCCGGCGGCGAGAAGATCCTCTTCGTCTACGACGACAACGCCCGGAAGTACGAGGTCAACAAGACCTTCGAGGGCGTGCTTCCCAACCTCGAGCGGCGCTGGCGGGAGACCGACTCCGCCTGGGTCCGGGAGGAGCTGGGGCGCTTCCAGTCCGAGACCCCTTGCGAGGCCTGCGAGGGCTATCGTCTCAAGCCCGAGTCCCTGGCCGTGCGCATCGACGGGCGGCATATCGGTGAGGTCTCGCGCCTCGCGATTCGAGACGCCGGGACCTGGTTCACGGAACTCGAGACCCGCCTGACGCCCAAGCAGATGGAGATCGCCCGGAGGATCCTGAAGGAAATCAACGACCGGCTCAGGTTCCTGGTCAATGTCGGCCTGGACTACCTGAACCTGTCCCGCGCCTCGGGCACGCTCTCGGGCGGCGAGAGCCAGAGGATCCGCCTGGCCAGCCAGATCGGATCCGGCCTGACCGGAGTGCTCTACGTCCTCGACGAGCCCTCAATCGGCCTGCACCAGAGGGACAATTCCCGTTTGCTGGACAGCCTGAGGGGCCTGCGCGACCTGGGCAATTCGGTCCTGGTGGTCGAGCATGACGAAGAGGCCATCCTGACCGCCGACTACGTCATCGACATGGGCCCGGGCGCCGGGATCCACGGTGGGCATGTGGTCAGCCAGGGTCGACCAGCGGAGGTCATGGCCGATCCGGCCAGTGTCACCGGGCGCTATCTGTGCGGGACAGAGGAGATCCCCCTTCCCGGCCAGCGGCGCCCGACCCATGGCAGCCGGGTGCTGAAGGTCATCGGCGCCACAGGCAACAACCTGCAGTCGGTGACGGCCGAGATCCCTGTAGGGACCCTGACCTGCATCACCGGCGTGTCCGGCGGCGGCAAGTCGACCTTCACCATCGAGACCCTTTACAAGGCAGCGGCACGCCGACTGCACAATGCCGCCGACGCCCCGGCCCCGCATGACCGGATCGAGGGCCTGCAGCACTTCGACAAGGTCATCGACATCGACCAGTCGCCCATCGGCCGCACGCCGCGCTCAAACCCGGCCACCTATACCGGTGCCTTCCAGCCCATCCGGGACTGGTTCGCAGGCCTGCCCGAAGCCAAGTCGCGGGGTTATGGGCCGGGACGGTTCAGCTTCAACGTCAAGGGTGGCCGCTGCGAGGCCTGCCAGGGCGACGGGCTGATCAAGATCGAGATGCACTTCCTTCCGGACGTCTACGTGACCTGCGACGTCTGCAATGGCCGTCGCTATAACCGCGAGACCCTGGAGATCCTGTTCAAGGGCAAGTCCATCTCGGACGTCCTGGATATGACCGTCGACGAGGCGCACGACTTCTTCAAGGCGGTACCGACCGTGCGGGAGAAGATGGCGACCCTTCGCCGGGTCGGCCTCGGCTACGTCAAGGTCGGACAGCAGGCGACCACCCTGTCAGGTGGCGAGGCTCAGAGAGTCAAGCTGTCCAAGGAGCTGTCGCGCCGCGCTACCGGCAAGACCCTCTACATCCTGGATGAACCCACCACCGGCCTGCATTTCGAGGACGTCCGGAAGCTCCTGGAGGTCCTGCATGAACTGGCCGACGCCGGGAATACCGTGGTGGTGATCGAACACAACCTCGACGTCGTGAAAACAGCCGACTGGATCCTCGACTTTGGTCCGGAGGGCGGGGACGGCGGCGGCAAGATTGTCGCCTTTGGGACCCCGGAGGCCGTCGCGGCGGAACCGGCAAGCTGGACGGGACGCTATCTGGCGGA
This sequence comes from uncultured Alphaproteobacteria bacterium, assembly GCA_903933475.1. GTDB lineage: Bacteria > Pseudomonadota > Alphaproteobacteria > Caulobacterales > Caulobacteraceae > Phenylobacterium. The sequence continues at coordinate 24,500 of CAIZKE010000167.1, forward strand.
CATTCTGGCGCGGCATGAAGACAGGCGAATGGCCCGGCGTCGCGCGGTCATGGCCTGAACAACTGAAACGGCGCCCCGAGGGAGACTAAAGATGAAACTCTATGGCGCGCCGAACCCGGCTCCCAACCCCCGCCGCGTGCGCATCTTCCTGGCGGAAAAGGGCGTAGACCTGCCCGAGACGCGCATCGACATGATGAAGCGCGAGCACAAGTCCGAGGAATTCCGGGCTCGTAACCCTCTGGGCCAGATTCCGACCCTCGAGCTCGACGACGGGACCTGCATTTCCGAGACAGTGGCTATCTGCCGCTATTTCGACGAGGTCCACCCCGAGCCGGCCATGTTCGGCAGGACGGCGGTGGAGAAGGCGCTCGTGGACCAGTGGGTCCGCCGGGTGGAGTTCGTCGCCATGATGCCCGTCGGCAATTTCTGGCGCCACGCCCACCCGCGCACAGCGGCCCTGCTGACCCAGTATAAGGACTTTGGGGAGTCGAACCGCGAGACCTTTGCGGGTGCCCAGAGGTTCTTTGACCGGGCCCTCCAGGACCGGGAGTTCCTGGCCCTCGACACCCTGACCATGGCGGACATCTGCCTGCAGACGACCGTGGATTTCGCCGACTGGATCGGCCTGCCCTGTGATCCGGAGCTCAAGTCCCTCGCAGCCTGGCGCGAACGCCTGGCCGCCCGCCCCAGCGCCGCCGCCTGAGCTAGACGGCGGAGCGGCGGGCCCGGATCCCGCGGTAGATCACCGCTGCGGGTGCAGACATGACGGCGTTGTAGACGGCGCTCATGAAGGCGCCGAAGAGCAGCATCAGCACCTGGCCCGGCGAGAAATAGGCCTTCAGGGACGACATGTCCGGGGCCATCACCTTGCCGACCGCCGCGACATCGCCACCGGAGAGGATCGCGCCCAGGGCCGCGACCAGGACCATGGACAGAAGATAGAAGATCAGGATGGCGATGATCGCCAGGGCGTAGGTTCCGAACATCGGCCAGAAGAGCCCCTGCGTCAGGCGCCAGGAATCGAAGATGGCGAGGCGGTCTTCAGAAAAGGTGATCACTGGCCCCAGCGACATCCGGACGGCCACGTAGACCAGCAGGCCGGACAGGGCGAACCCGATCAGTACGCCGAAGAAGGGCCCCGCCCCGGTGAGCCCCATCAGGCCGGCAGCAATCCCGCCCACCAGCACCACCGCGACCACGGCGAGGATGAAGAGGAGGGTATAGATGAGCGAGAGGGCGATCAGACGGGCTTCCTCGCGGCCAAACTGGACCGGGTGGCGGCGCGAGTCCTCGGGGTCGAGGACCAGCCTGAAGACCGCCGCGGCGATCACGGCCTGGACGATGAGGCCAACCGGAATGAGGATCCCGTAAAGTGGCGCGAGCGCCATGAAACTCTCGAGGGCTGCAGAGGGGTCATTCGACGGGTTGGCGCTGGCGGCCTCGAGATCCGCGAGGCTGGAATTAAGCCCCAGGCCGAACAGGGCCAGAGGCATGAGCAGGTTCACCACCAGGAAGAAGCCGGTCCAGATCAACAGGGTCCGGGGTTTTTCCCAGGTCACCCTAAAGCCTTCAAATGCCGCATCTGTCGCGGAAAACACCGTCATGTCGCGCACCTGAACCGTTACCCTGAGGGCCTTGAATCGGTTCCTTCCCCTGATGCCATTTGGCGACTGCACCCCGTCATGTGCAAGGGCGGCGGAGGTTCGGCTCGCGATCCCGCAAGATCGTTGCTAGTTAGCCACGCATGTCCGTTCTTCCCATACACGTCATCGGCGGCGGCCTGGCCGGTTCCGAAGCCGCCTGGCAGATCGCCCAGGCCGGCGTCCCCGTCATCCTGCATGAAATGCGACCCGTCCGCGGAACCGACGCCCACCATACCGACGGGCTCGCGGAGCTGGTCTGTTCGAACTCCTTCCGGGCCGACGACTGGACGTCGAACGCTGTGGGCCTGCTGCACGCCGAGATGCGAAATCTCGACTCCGTGATCCTGGCCTGCGGCGACGCCCACCAGGTACCAGCCGGGGGCGCCCTTGCCGTCGACCGGGACGGCTTCTCGGCCGCCGTGACGGCGCGTCTCACCGCCCATCCCCTGGTAACGATCGAAAGAGGCGAGGTGGCGGGCGAGCCCCCGGCCGACTGGGACAGCGTCATCATCGCGACGGGGCCCCTGACCTCCCCCGACCTGGCGGCGGCCATCCAGGGGCTGACCGGTGAGGATGAACTGTCCTTCTTTGACGCCATCGCCCCGATCGTGACCCTGGAGTCCGTCGATATGGACATCGCCTGGCGCCAATCGCGCTACGACAAGGCCGGGCCCGGCGGCGATACCCAAGCCTACATCAACTGCCCCATGGACCGGGACCAGTACGAGGCCTTCATCGACGCCCTGCTGGCGGGACCGAAGTCGGAATTCCGCGAGTGGGAGAACGTGCCCTACTTCGATGGCTGCCTGCCGATCGAGGTCATGGCCGAGCGTGGGCGGGAAACCCTTAGGCATGGTCCGATGAAGCCCGTCGGCCTGACCAACGCCCACCGTCCCGAGGAAAAGGCCTGGGCCGTTGTCCAACTGCGCCAGGACAACGCCCTTGGCAGTCTGTGGAACATGGTCGGCTTCCAGACCAAGCTGAAGCACGGGGCCCAGTCCGAGATCTTCCGCATGATCCCCGGGCTGGAGAAGGCCGTCTTCGCCCGGCTTGGCGGCCTGCACCGGAACACCTTCCTGAACAGTCCTCGGCTCCTGGATCGCCAGCTGCGGCTCCGGGCCCAGCCCCGGCTCCGGTTCGCCGGCCAGGTCACGGGTGTGGAGGGCTATGTGGAGAGCGCGGCCATGGGCCTGGTCGCCGGCCGGCTCGCGGCGGCGGAGCGGCTGGGGCGCGTCCTGGAGGCCCCGCCGGCGACAACGGCGCTGGGATCCCTGGTCAACCACATCACGGGTGGGCACCTGGACAGTGGCCGCGGATCCTTCCAGCCCATGAACATCAATTACGGCCTCATGCCTGTGGTGGAAGCGCCGAAGCGGGACGCCGACGGGCGACGGCTGGGCTCGAAGGTCCGGAGCCACGGCCGCAAGCTCGCCATGGGCAAGCGTGCCCTGGCCGACCTGGCGGCCTGGGCGTCAGACGCGCCCGGTCAGCACAGCACCCATCAGTCGCAGGCGATCCCCGAGGTCTGACGGCGGCCGGCCCCGGGCCCGGGCCCGGGCAAGGGCCGCGTGGGCGACCGCAGGGAAGGCCCGCGCCGTCACAGCGCGCGCCGCCTGAAGGCGGATTTCCATCGGGGCCTGGGCGGCGTCCAGCGATAGGCCTGCGGTCCGTACAAGGCGGCCGATCGACCAGGCTCCGCCCCCGGCCCGCGCCGC
>CAIZKE010000168.1 GCA_903933475.1 uncultured Alphaproteobacteria bacterium
AGGGGGCGGTCGTGCTGATCGAGACCCTCGAACAGGCCCGGGACTTCATCCCCAGGGCCCCTGACGCCCTCGCCTATGTCACCCAGACGACCCTCTCGGTGGACGACACCGCTGAAATCGTCGAGATGCTCCGGGCCCGCTTCCCGGCAATGGCCACGCCCCACCGGGACGACATCTGCTACGCCACCACAAACCGGCAGGACGCGGTGAAGTCGCTCGCCGGCGCCTGTGATGTGCTGCTGGTGATCGGCTCCGCCAATTCCTCAAACTCCGTGCGTCTTGTCGAGGTGGGGTTGAGAGCCGGCGCCCCGAAGGCCTTCCTGATCGACGACGCCGACGACCTGGACCTGGCCTGGCTGGAAGGCGCCGCCACCGTTGCCGTCACTGCAGGAGCCTCGGCGCCTGAGGACCTGGTCCAGGGCGTCATCTCCAGGATCTCCGACGCCTTCGCCGTGACGGTGGAAGAGGTCGGCGCCGCGCGCGAGACCGTCAGCTTCAAGCTGCCCAGGGCCCTGCTGACTTGAGCCTTTCCGGCGCTGGTTGGGGCCATGCTTTGGCGGGATGACGGCTTCCGCCGCCTTGACGAACTGGCTTGACCCGTCGCCCGCCCTCGCTCAATCGGGGCGCATGGCCGTCTACACCGACATCACCGACGAAGAGCTGGGGTCGCTCCTGGCCGACTTCGACATCGGCGCGCCCCTTTCACTGAAGGGTGTGGCGGAAGGGGTGGAGAACTCGAACTTCCTCCTCGAGACGGAAGCCGGCCGATTCATCCTGACCATCTACGAGAAGCGGGTCCGGGCGGATGACCTGCCCTACTTCCTCGACCTCCTGACCTGGCTTTCCCGCCATGGCTTCCCGGGCGCCGAGCCGGTCGCCGATCGCCAGGAGCGCACCCTCAAGAGCGTCCGGGGCAAGCCGGCGGCCATCGTCACCTTCCTGCCCGGGCTGTCCGTCCGGCGACCGAACGCCGCCCACTGCCGTGAGGCCGGCGCGGGCCTCGCCTGGCTTCACATGGCAGCCTCAGGTTTCGCCCGGACCCGGGAGAACACCCTGGGACACGGGGCCTGGCGAGCCGTCTTCGCACCCCTGGAGGCCGCCGCCGAGGGCCTCAAGCCCGGACTGTCCCGGACGATCCGCGCCGACCTGGACGCCCTGGACACCGCCTGGCCGGCGGATCTTCCCTCCGGGGTGATCCATGCCGACTTCTTCCCCGACAACGTCTTCTTCCGGGGCGAGGCCTTCGCCGGGGCGATCGACTTCTATTTCGCCTGCAACGACCTCTTGGCCTACGACATCGCCATCGCCCTGAATGCCTGGTGTTTCGAGGCCGACGGCAGCTTCAACGTGACCAGCGCCCGGGCCCTGGTGGCCGGATATGAGTCCCGCCGGCCCCTCAGCCCGGCGGAACGGGCGGCCCTGCCCGTACTAGCCCGAGGGGCGGCCATGCGTTTCTTCCTCACCCGGCTAGCGGACTGGGGGTCCGTCCCGGAGGGTGCCCTCGTTCGACCCAAGTCGCCCCTGGAGTACGAGCGAAAACTCGCTGTCCATCGGGAGTCCACCGATCTCCTTTTCTTCGGCCCTGGCGCATGACGCCGGACGTGGTGATCTACACGGACGGTGCCTGTTCGGGGAATCCGGGGCCCGGGGGCTGGGGGGCGGTCCTCCTGTGGGGTGACCATGAACGGGAGCTCTTCGGGGGAGATCCGGCCACCACCAACAACCGCATGGAGCTGATGGCGGCCATCCGCGCCCTGGAGGCCCTGACGCGGCCCTGCCGCGTCGAACTCCATACCGACAGCCAGTACGTGCGCACGGGAATTACAGAGTGGGTCCGGAACTGGAAGGCGCGGGGCTGGAAGACCGCCGACCGCAAGCCGGTGAAGAACGAGGACCTGTGGCGCCGCCTCGACGAGGCCCGGCAAAGGCATGAGGTGCAGTGGCGCTGGGTCAAGGGACACAGCGGCCACGAACTCAACGAACGCGCCGACGCCCTGGCCCGCCGGGGATTGACCGAGGGTCCCTTCGAACCTTGACGGTTCCGGAAGACAGGGCACATAGTTGCAACTGCAACTATAGGAGCCAGAATGTCGGAAGCTGTCGTCCGGACCCGCGCCTGGGATCCGCCCCACATGGAGGTCCTGCATGAACTGGGCGCTGCAGAGCACGCCTTGAGGGCTGCAGTTGAAGCCCGGCTTCCCGCCCCCATGTCCTTCACACACTTTGAAGTCCTGAGGGATTTTCTGCGTTTTGGGGATGGCACCGCGCCTGCGGAGATCGCCTCGCGTCTGCGGATGAGCCGGGGGGCGGTGACCCACCTCCTCCAGCGCATGGAGACCCTCGGGTGGATCCGGCTGGCGGGCGACGACCGCGACGGGCGTCGGAAGCAGGTCTTCATGACACCGGAGGGCGCAGAGAAGGCCAGGGCAGCGACAGCCGCCCTGAGACCTGGAACAGATCGCCTCAAAACTGATTTGAATGACAACTATCTTCGGGAAGGCCTCGCCTTCCTGCGCGACCTCCGCCGGAGCCTCGAAGCCCTCAGTGCCGGCGACGGACCTGCAGGATCGCACCCCGGATCCCGGTAACCTCCACCTCAGCTTCCGCGGCGAGGGCACCGCCGCCCTCCAGTTCCGCCGCCCACTCCTTGCCGTCCAGGGCGATCCGGCCCTCGCCGTGATGGAAGGCGGAGACGCTGCGCGCCGGTTGGCCGAGCAGGCGCGCGGAGGTGTCGTTGATGTCGCCCGCCGCGGCGGCCTCGCCCCTCGGGAAGAAGCGGCGGGCACCGAAGGTCGTGACCAGGGTGAGCACGGCAAACAGGACCGCCTGCCCCATCCAGCCCAGATCCAGGACCAGGGCGGCGAGGGCGACGACGCCGGCCGACGCCGCCGGCCACAGGAGCCAGCCCGTGCCGGTCGCAGCCTCGACGGCCAGGAGGGCTGCAGCGAGCCCGGCCCAGAACCAGAAAGGCTGGGCCGCCAGGATTTCCGCCAGGACCGCCACGGTCAGACCCCCTTCGCTTCGTTCCGGGCGCCGCCCAGCAGCTCGGCGATCCCGGCGATGGAGCCGATCATCGACGACATTTCGGCCGGCACGATGACCGTCCTTTGCTGCGGGCTCTCTGCCAGCTTGGCGAAGGCGTCCACATAGCGCTGGGCGATGAAATAGTTGATGGCGTTGACGTCGCCCTTGGCGATGGCTTCAGAGACCATGCGTGTGGCTTCAGCCTCGGCCTCGGCGGAGCGCTCCCGGGCCTCGGAGTCCCGGAAGGCGGCTTCCCGGCGGCCTTCAGCCTCAAGGATGGCAGCCTGCTTGGCCCCCTCGGCCCGGGCGATGGCAGCCTGCTTCTCGCCGTCGGCCTCGGTGATCACCGCCCGACGCTCCCGCTCGGCCTTCATCTGACGGGCCATGGCGTTGGTGATGTCCGGCGGCGGCAGGAGGTCCTTGATCTCGATCCGCGCCACCTTGACCCCCCAGGGGCTTGTGGCCTCGTCGATGACAGCCAGGAGGCGGGAGTTGATCTGGTCGCGCTGGCTGAGCACCTCGTCCAGCTCCATGTTGCCGACCACCGTGCGCAGGTTGGTCATGGACAGCTGGGTGATGGCGTAGTCGAGGTTGGTGATGCGATAGGCCGCAGAGGCAGCGTCCATCACCTGGATGAAGACGATGGCGTCGACCTGGACGGTGACATTGTCCTTGGTGATGACTTCCTGGCGTGGAACGTCGAGCACCTGCTCCATCATGTTGATGCGGGCGCGGACAGTCTCGACAAAGGGCGTGAGGATGCTGATGCCCGGGCGGAGGGTCCGCACGTAGCGACCGAACCGCTCGACCGTGAATTCCCGGCCCTGGGGAACGATCTTGATCGTCGACAACACGACGACCAGGGCCAAAATCACAAGAAGTCCGACCGTCAAGATTGGAAACATGGCAATATCCTTCGCGTTATTTCACATTTAGGGATCGCAGGGTGGTTTTGGAACGGGTGAGAGCCATGGATCACCAAGGCGTGTTGGGCCTTCGGCGGTGGATGCCGGCGGCCTTGGCGGGAGTCCTCGCCGCGATGGCCCTGGCGGCCTCAGCCCCGGCCCTCGCCGCAACTCCCGCGACCAGCCCAAAGTCAGCGACCGCCAAGCCAGCGGCCCCCAAATCTGCCGCACCCAAGACAAGCGCTTTCGACGCCCGCAGGCCCGCAGACATCATCGCCCTGCTGTCGGGCATGGAGGCGACCACCGAGATCGCCCGCAAGGCGGATGGCCAGGTCTTCATGAAAGTGACCACGCCGGGCGGCGGCTTCGGCGCCCAGATGGTCGGCTGCGACGAGGCCTTCATCTCCTGCAAGGCCATCGCCCTCTACACCGCCTTCGCCCGCAAGGGCGTCAACATGGTGCAGATCAACGACTACAATCGCAGCCAGCTCACCTGCCGGGGGGTCATGGCCCCCTCGGGGGAGCCCAGCGTCATGTACGCCGTCCTCCTCAACGGCCGGCAGACCCGCGACGAAATGCGCGAGCACATCGGCGTCTGGCAGGGGTGCCTGAGCGGGTTCGGCGAATTCATCCAGGACCCGATCGGCTTCCTCTCGCGTCCGCAGGGCTGAGGCCGGACGGGCATCGGTTGACAGCCGGACCCGTCGGGCGGAGCCTTCTGTCTCAAGGGGAGGAACCTTCCATGAGCGTATCCGGCGTAACATCGGAGGCGGCCAGCGACCGCATTCTCTCCATCGACGTGGTCCGCGGCTTCGCCGTGCTCGGCATCCTGCTGATGAACATCGTCGCCATGGGCCTGCCGACCTACGCCTACATCAACCCCATCTACGGGGGCGGGATTACGGGGGCCGACTTCTGGACCTGGGCGGTCAACAACGTCTTCGCCGACGGCAAGATGCGCGCCCTCTTCACCATGCTGTTCGGGGCCTCAGCCATGCTGATCGCCAAGCGGGCGGAGTCCGGAACGGCCCTCGGGCCTGTCCAGACCCACTACCGCCGGCTGTTCTGGATGTTCGTCATCGGCATGATCCACGCCTACTTCTTCTTCCTGGGCGACATCCTCGTCACCTACGCCCTTGCAGGGGCCCTGGTCTTTCCTCTCCGCCGCCTGGATCCGCGTCTCCTGATCGGCCTCGGCGGCGCCCTCCTCGCCGCCCTCTTCGCCTGGCACATCAGCGACGTTGAGCCCCTGAAGGCGCTGATGGCCGCCGCAATGGAGCCCGGGGCGGACGAGACGACCCGAGCCGCCTGGGCCGGGGCCTCCCAGACCTTCGTCATGCCCCCCGGCTTCGACGCGCAGGAGATCGCCGGCTTCGGCGGCGGGTTCGGCGAGGCCCTGCAGGCCCGCGCCAGGATCGCTTCCCTGCTCCAGGTGCTCATTCCCTTCAACGCCGGCCCCGAGGCTGTGGGCCAGATGCTGATCGGCATGGGACTCTTCCGCCTGGGCTTCTTTTCGCTCGGATGGTCGACCCGCGCCTACGGGATGCTGATCTTTTTCGGCTACGCCTGCGCTGTGCCCTTCACCGCCATGCTGGCCTGGCTGATGCACCAGTCGGGCTTCGAGCCCCTGCGGGTGCACGAGATGGAGGTCTGGCAGTCCCTTACCCGGCCCTTCATCGCCCTGGCTCACGCCTCGGCCCTGCTGCTGATCATCCGCGCCGGCCTCTTTCGCAACCTGGTCTCACGACTGGAGGCGGCGGGCCGCATGGCCTTCACCAACTACCTGATGACCTCGGTGATCACGAGCCTGGTCTTCTGCGGCTACGGCCTGGGCCTCTACGGCCACCTGTCACGGTTCCAACTGCTCTGGGTGGTCGCCGGCGTCTGGGCTCTGATCCTGCTGTGGAGCCGCCCCTGGTTGGCCCGCTTCCGCTATGGTCCCTTCGAGTGGGCCTGGCGCTCCCTGGTCCAGTGGAAGCGACAGCCGTTCCGAAAGGCGCAGACAGCCTAGCGCGCCGTGTAGCCCCCATCCACGACCATCTCCGAGCCGGTCATGAAGCTCGACTCGTCGGAGGCCAGGAAGACGATGGCGTTGGCGATCTCGACGGGTTCGGCCAGCCGGCCCAGGGCGTGCTGCTGGACCAGGGTCTCGCGCACGCCGTTGCCGTTCTCCACCTCGCGAAGGATGTTGTGGACCATGGGCGTCTCCACATAGCCGGGGTGGACTGAGTTCACCCGGATGCCGAGGGGCGCCCATTCCAGGGCCGCAGCCTTGGTCAGCATCAGCACCGCCCCCTTGGAAGCGCAGTAGGCCGCCGCCCCTGGGGTGGCGACCTTGCCCATGATGGACGAGATATTGATCACCGAGCCGCCCCGGCCGCCCTTCAGGATCAGAGGCCCGGCGTAGCGGTGGCCGAAGAACACCCCGTCCAGGTTGACCGCCAGCGTCTTTCGCCAGTTCTCGAGGCTGTGGCTCATCAGCTCATTGCCCAAGGTGGTCATGCCAGCGTTGTTGACCAGGATGTCCAGACGCCCGAAGGCGACCTCCACCTCCCCGACCACGCGCTCCCAGTCCTCGGTGGAGGTGACGTCATGGGTGAAGGCCTTCGCCCTGCCGCCCGCCGCCTGGATGGAGTCGGCCACCAAGAGAGCCGCCTCCGGCGACAGGTCCGTCACCGCCACGGCGGCGCCTGCCTTCGCCAGGCCCCGGCAGGCCGCCGCGCCAATGCCCGAGCCGCCGCCGGTGACCAGGGCGACCCGCCCGTCCAGCCGCCCGCTCACGCCGTCACCTGCGCGGTCCGGAGGGCCGACAGCCGGTCGATGGCCGCCTCGGCGCCGGAAACCAGGCGCGCGACGATCTCCGCCGCCGGGAGGACCTCGTGGATCCCGCCGGCCGACTGGCCCATGGCGAAACAGGAGCGGTCGGGGTCGAGCCCCTCGATCTGCCCGCCGATGCCGCCCATGACCCCAGCCCGGCTGGAGAGCATGGCCTGCATGGGGAAGGGCTGGATATCCGCCGGGCGGCCCTCCCAGTCGTCGACATAGGGGTTTTTCCGCACCCGCATGGGCTTGCCCGAGTAACAGCGAGTGCGGACGGTGTCCTCGTCAGCGGACTCCACGATGGTCTGTCGGTAGAGGTCGCCGGCGTGGGCCTCGGGCGAGGCGATGAACCGGGTGCCGACCCAGACCCCTACGGCGCCCAGGGCCAGAACGGCGGCCAGGCCCCGGCCGTCGTAGATACCGCCGGCCCCGACCACGGGGATCTTCACCGCCTCCACCGCCTGGGCGATCAGGGGCAGGCCGCCGACCAGGCCGGTATGCCCCCCGCCCTCGCCGCCCTGGCAGATGACCGCATCGCAGCCTGCCTGCTCGGCCTTGACGGCGTGCTTCACCGCACCGCAGACCACCATGACCTTGAGGCCCGCCGTCTTGAGCTTCTCCAGGATCGGCATGGGCACGCCCAGGCCCGCGACGAAGGACGAGGCGCCCTCCTCGATGATGACGTCGACGGCAGCGGTCAGGCTGTCCGGCGAGGCCGCCAGCAGGTCGACGCCAAAGGGGCCGTCCGTCAGGCTGCGCACCTTCCGCATCTGGTCGCGAATGAAATCCGGCCCGTGGCCGGCCATGCCCAGCACGCCATAGCCGCCGGCGTTGGTCACCGCGGCGGCGAGCTCGGCATAGGAGACTCCGCCCATGCCGGCCAGCATGACGGGGTGCTTCACCCCGAGAAGGTCACAGAGCTTGGTATGCAGGGACATGGCGTCCTCCCGTTTCTTGGGAAGGCAGAATGGCGCCGAAATCCGCGGGTGGGAACCGGCCACCCCAGATCAGGCGCTGGCGTCGTCCAGGTCCGAAGGCAGGGCCTCGTAGACCCGCGAGCAGAACTCGCAGGACACCCGGATACGGCCGTCAGCCTCCACCATGTCCTGGCGCTCCTCGGCGCTGAACGAGGCCAGAAGGCCGAGGATCCGCGCCTGGGAGCAGCGGCAGGCGGCCTTGAGCGCCTGGGGATCGAAGACCCGCACGCCGTCCTCGTGGAAGAGGCGGAAGAGCAGTTCCCCGGCCGGTAGGAGGGGGTCGATGAGTTCGTCCTCCCCGAGGGTCTCGAACAGGGCCTCGGTGCGCCGCCAGGGCTCCTCGGTGGAGCCCCGGGCGTCGTCGCCGGCGATGTTCTGGATCAGGACCCCGCCGGCCCGCCACTGGGGACCCTCCCCGGAGTCGGCCTGTCCCACCGCCAGCCGGATCCGTGTGGGGGTCTGCTCGGACTGGGCGAAGTACTGCTCGGCGCAAAGGGCCAGGGTCTCGCCCTCGATGGCCGTCACCCCTTGGTAACGGTCCATGTCGGGGCCCTGGTCCACCGTCATCATGAAGAGGCCATCGCCCAGCAGGGTCCGGGCGCCAGGGCGCTGGAAGCCGGCGGCGAGGATGGCGATTTCCTCGGGGTCGAAGCGGCAATAGCCTCGCAGGGTCCCCGCCGTATCGTAGTCGCAGACCACGTAGCGGACCGGCCCATTCCCCTGGGCCTGGACGATCAGCCGGCCCTCGAACTTCAGGTTCGAGCCCACCAGGGCAGCCAGGGCGCAGGTCTCGCCCAGCAGGTTGGCGACCGGGTCGGGATAGTTGTGGGCCGACAGGATCTCGTCCACCGCAGCGCCAAGGCGCACGAGCCGGCCGCGGACCGCCTCGCCTTCGATCTGGAAGGGAAAGACGCGGTCCTCGTCGACCACCTGCAGGGATATCCCGCCGCTCATATCGCGCCGAAGCACCAGGCCAGGACGGACTTCTGGGCGTGGATCCGGTTCTCGGCCTCCTCCCAGATCCGCGACCGGGGTCCGTCGATCACGGCGGAGGTCACCTCCTCCTCCCGGTGCGCGGGCAGGCAGTGCAGGAAGACCGCCTCGCGGTGGGCCGTGTCCATGAGGGCCTCGTCCACCTGGAAGGGCGCCAGGGCCGCCATGCGCTCGGCCTTGTCGGTGTCCCCCATGGAGACCCAGGTGTCGGTGATCACGCAGTCGGCCCCGGCGACGGCCTCCCGGGGGTCCCGGGTGACCGAGACCTGGCCCTGCAGGGACGCCGCGCGCGCCAGGTCCACCGGATCAGGGGCATAGCCCTCCGGGCAGGCGATGTTCAGCCGGTAGCCCAGCAGGGGCGCCGCGTGGATGAAGCTGGCGCAGACATTGTTGCCATCGCCCACCCAGGCCAGGGTCCGCCCCGCGACCGGGCCGCGATGGGCCTCGAAGGTCATGAGGTCCGCCAGGATCTGGCAGGGATGGCCGGTGTCCGACAGGCCATTGATGACCGGCACGGCGCAGTGGGCGGCCAGGTCCTGAAGGTCGGCGTGGCGGTTTGACCTCAACATGACGGCGTCGACCATTCGGGACAGGACCCGGGCGGTGTCGGCGATGGTCTCGCCCCGGCCCAGTTGCATGTCGGCGGCCGTGGAGATGATCACGTCCCCGCCCAGCTGGCGCATGGCCGCATCGAACGAGAAACGCGTCCGCGTCGAGTTCTTCTCGAAGATCATGGCCAGGGTGCGCTCACGGGCGGGTGCGTCCGCGTCGACGCGCCCCTGGGTCCATCCGGTGCGCGCGGCCTTGCGAGCCGCCGCGTCGTCAAGAATCCGGCGCAGGGTCGTCGCCTCCAGGGACCACAGGTCCAGGAAGTGACGGATGGCGGGGTTCATGGCTCCCTCCTCGGGCGGCATGGCGCGCCGCCTCAGGCGCCACGGGCGCGGGCGCAGGCCCGCTCAAGCTTCTCCACCACCTCGCGCACCTCGTCGACCGAGATGACCAGGGGCGGCAGGAGCCGCACGCAGTTGTCGCCGCCGCCAGCGATCAGCAGCCTCTCGTCACGGGCGTGCTGCATGAACTCGCGGTTGGGAGTCTTGAGCTTCAGGCCAATCAGCAGGCCCCGGCCGCGGATCTCCTCGACCACGTCCGGATTGCGCGCCTGAAGGCCCTCCAGCTGCTGGGTGAAATAGCCGGAGACCTCGGCCACATGGTCCAGCAGGGCCGGCGAGCACAGCTCCTGAACCGCCGCAAGGCCCACCGCCATGGCCAGGGGGTTGCCGCCGTAGGTCGAGCCATGGGAGCCTGGCGTCATGCCAGAGGCCGCCTGGGCGGTGGCCAGGCAGGCCCCGATGGGGAAGCCCCCGCCCAGGGCCTTGGCCACGGCCATGATGTCAGGCTCGATCCCAGCCCACTCATAGGCGAAGAGCTTGCCCGTGCGCGAGAAGCCGCACTGGACCTCGTCGAGGATCATCAGCACGCCGTACTGGTCGCACAGGGCGCGAAGCTCGCGCAGGCAGGAGTCGGGAACGGCCCGGGCGCCGCCCTCGCCCTGCACGGGCTCCAGGATCACCGCCGCGGTCGTCGGCGAGGCGATGGCGGCCTTCAGGGCCTCGTGGTCGCCGAACTCCAGCTGGAGGAACCCGGGCATGCGAGGACCGAAGCCCTCCAGGTAGCTGGGATTACCCGAGGCGTTCACCGCCGCCAGGGTCCGGCCGTGGAACGAGCCGTCGAAGCCGATGATGTCGATCCGCTCCTCCTGGCCCCGGGCCCAGTGGAACTTGCGCGCCGTCTTGATGGCGCATTCCACCGCCTCGGTCCCCGAATTGGTGAAGAAGACCACGTCGGCGAAGGTCGCATCGGTCAGGGCCGAGGCCAGCTTCGCCTGCTCGGGAATCGTGAAGATGTTCGAGACGTGCCAGAGCTTGTCCGCCTGGGCCTTGAGGGCCGCGATCAGCTTGGGGTGGGAGTGCCCCAGGGCATTGACGGCGATCCCCGCCAGGGCGTCCAGGTAGACTTCACCGTCGGTCGTGTAGAGACGCACGCCCTCGCCTCGCTCGAACGCCAGGGGCGTGCGGCTGTACACGCCCATCAGGTGGTCGGCGGGAACGTTGAGGCCCTCGGGCTGCGTCTTCTGGGTCACGATCGGGAACCCTCCAAAACGTAAGGTCCCCGCCGCAGGGCGACGGGGACTGGAAGGTTGAAACCTCTCCGTCGGAAGGACCGGAATGTCAACGTTCGCGGGGCTCAGCTCTTGATCTTGTAGCCGGTGTCAAACATCCACAGGCAGGCGCTGGCCAGGGCCACGACCAGTCCGGCCGTCATCACCGCACCCGCCAGGACCGAGCCCTCGGCGGATCCAAGGAACCCGTATCGAAACCCGTCGATCAGGTAGAAAAAGGGGTTGAAGTGGCTGAACGTCCGGAAGGGCTCCGGCAGGCGCTCGACCAGGTAGAAGGTCCCGGACAGGAAGGTCAGGGGCATGATGATGAAGTTGGTCACCACGGCCATGTTGTCGAACTTCTCGCTCCAGAGGCCGCCCATGACGCCCAGCAGGCCCAGGATCAGGGCGGCGCCCAGGCCGAAATAGAGGATGGCCCAGGGGTGGCTCACGGGCAGGTGGGCAAAGGGGGCGACGACGGCCGCCGTCACGGCACCGACCATCACCCCCCGGGTCGCGGCACCCAGGCCGAAGGCGGCCACGTGCTCGATGGGACTCAGGGGCGGGGTCAGGAAATCGCCGATCAGGCCGTTCATCTTCGCCTGCAGGAGGGAAGAGGACGAATTGGCGAAAGCGTTGTTGAGGATCGACATCATGATCAGGCCCGGCGCGACAAAGGCACCGTAGTCGTAGCCCTGGACCGGCGGGCTTGCCCCCTTCGCCGCCACGACGAAGACCATCATGTAGAGCAGCGAGGTCACAACCGGGGCGGCCAGGGTCTGAATGCCTACCTTCCAGAAGCGCATGATCTCCCGGCGGTAGAGGGTCCGGAATCCGGCCCAGTTCACGCCGGGGTAGGACCTCGGCTCCGGTGGAGTGGGTGGGGATGGGGGAAGCACAGCATCAGTCATGGCTCAGGTTTGCGCCGGGCCGTCAAAGGACGCAAGCGGTCAAGTCGGACCTTGCCGTCTCCCCCGGCGGGACAAGCCTCGACCTGCCCAGCCAGGCGCCAGGGCCCGCGTGCCGACTGCCCCTCATCGAACCCGACGCCCTCGCGCAAGGGGACCGCCGGCGTGCTGCCGCACCGGATCGAGACACGGATCCGCCTGCCAGATCTGGGATCCAGCACCCAGATCGCCGGGCAAACTATATATTGTTTCTGTGGATGGACGCTGTGGCGCCCGTTGTGGTCTTGTCAGTCCGCGTTACGATATGTGGTGGACGGAGGCGGTTGGGCGAAGGCTCCGGAACAAGATATTGATCCCGGCGGCGCCTGGCGCGAGACCCGGACAGGATGGTGGAGCGAACCATGGGTTGGACCGATGAACGTGTCGAACTGCTGAAGAAACTCTGGCAGGACGGTTTGTCCGCCAGCCAGATCGCAAAGCAGCTGGGCGGGGTGACCCGCAATGCCGTGATCGGCAAGGTGCACCGGCTGGGCCTCTCGGGGCGTGCCGCCCCGTCGAAGCCCGCGCGCCCGGTCTTCAAGGCCCCGCGCCCCGCGCGTCCGGCCGCCGCCCCGGCCGCGCCGCGTCGGATCTCGCAGCCGCCCATGACGACGGCAGCGACGGCCCCGCAGCCCCCGGTCCGGTACATAGACGAGGCACCCGGCGTCGCAACCGTCCTCACCCTGGGTGCCCACATGTGCAAGTGGCCCATCGGTGACCCGTCCAGCGACGAATTCACCTTCTGCGGCCGCCGGGCCTCGGAGGGCCCCTACTGCGCCGAGCACGCCCGGGTCGCCTACCAGCCCGCCCAGACGAAGAAGCGCTCGGGCGCCAACGAACTGGCCCGCAGCCTCCGTCGCTACATCTAGGTCCGGCATCCGTTGGGGATGGGGGGCGCGTCGCGATCGAAAGCAGGCCTTGGGGCTTGCCTTGACGTCGTCCGGCGCGTCCCTTTCCGGACATGAGCGATCTCACACCTGAAGCCAGCGCGGACGATTCGGACAACGCACGGCCCTATTCCGTCTCGGAACTCGCCTTCGCCCTCAAGAGCACCCTTGAGGACCGCTATGGCTTTGTCCGCCTCAGGGGCGAACTGTCCAAGGTGACCTTCCACTCCAATGGCCATGTCTATCTCTCGCTCAAGGACGAGCGGGCGGTGATCGACGGGGTTGTCTGGAAGGGCTCTGTCCGCAATCTCAGTGTCCGCCCCGAACAGGGCCTGGAAGTCGTGGTGACCGGCCGGATCACCACCTACCCGCAGGGCTCCCGGTACCAGATCGTCATCGAGAGCATGACGGCGGCGGGGGTCGGCGCCCTCCTCGCCCAGCTGGAACGGCTCAAGGCCAGGCTCGCCGCGGAGGGGCTCTTCGAGGCCTCCCGCAAGTCTCCCCTGCCGGCCTTCCCCCGGGTGGTGGGGGTGATCACATCCCCCACTGGGGCGGTCATCCGGGATATTCTGCACAGGATCCGGGACCGGTGGCCCTGCCAGGTCCTGGTCTGGCCGGTGGTGGTCCAGGGCGATGCCGCCGCGGCTCAGGTCGCCGCAGCGGTGCGGGGATTCGACGCCCTGGAACCCGGCGGGGCGGTTCCCCGTCCGGATGTGGTCATCGTCGCCCGGGGCGGGGGCTCGGTCGAGGACCTCTGGCCCTTCAACGACGAAGCCCTGGCGCGCGCGGTCTCCGCCAGTCGCATTCCCCTGATCTCGGCCGTCGGCCACGAGACCGACACCACCCTCATCGACTTCGTGTCGGACCGGCGGGCGCCGACCCCGACGGCGGCCGCAGAGTTCGCCACGCCCGTCCTGTCCGAGCTCAGGGCCGGACTGGCGGACCTTTCCGGCCGCATGCACCGGATGGGCGGCCGGCTGGTGGAGGACCGGAGGGGCCGGCTTGAGGTCCTGGGCCGCAGTCTTGCCCGGGTCCCCGATCAGGTGGAGCTGGCCGAGCAGAGGCTGGGCCTGGCCCGCAACCGGCTCGGCGCCGCCCTGACCCGGAATGTCGGCGTCCATGAGACCCGCCTGGCCCGCGTGGGCGGCCGCCTCAGGCCCGGCCTCCTGCACAGGCCCCGGGAGATTCAGACCGAGCGGCTCAATGGCCTCTTCGTCCGGCTCGGTCCAGCCCTGTCCCGCGGCCTCGCCCGGTCCGCCGAGCGGCTCGAGAGCCTCGGCGCCCGGCTGAAGTCCGCCGATCCCAGCGCACCCCTGAACCGCGGCTTCGCCCGGGTCCACCACGCCGATGGGCGTCTGGTCCGCGAGGGCGCAAGCCTGCGCCCGGGAGATGCCGTCCAACTGGTCTTCGCAGACACCGAGCGGGGGGCGGTGATCGAGCCTGCGGCCGCCCGTCCACGGCAGGGCGATCTCTTCTGATCCGGCGCCTTCCCGCCTCCGCCCGGGAAAGCTAGACTAGGGCCATGAACGCGCCCGACACCTCCGGCGGCCAGGACCTCGCCATCCTCCATTACGGCGATGGCGACTTCACAGTCGTTCGCCCCGGACGCTTCGTCCCCTGCGCCGTTTCCGGGCGAAGGATTCCCCTGGAGGCCCTGCGCTACTGGAGCGCGGAGTTCCAGGAGGCCTATGCCGGACCGGGCGAAGCCCTGGCCCGCTGGCGGGAGCGTAACCCCTGACCGCCTCCGCTGACCGGCGCACCCTCCTGGGCGGCGCCCTCGCCTTCAGCCTTGCCGCCCCGGCCGCCGCCCGCGCCGCAGGACTGGACATTCACCTGGCCGGCGCTCTCCGTCAGGGTGGAACCCTCATCGGCCGGACCGTTCCCGGCGCCCGGATCCGGATCGACGGCCGTGAGGCGGGCATCGCCTCCCCTGCAGGCGTCTTCCTGGTGGGGCTGGACCGGGACAGCCCCTCAGCGGTGAAGGTCACGGCAACCCTGTCAGATGGCAGGACCGCCGAGAGGCGGCTTACGGTGGCGCCGGGCGGATTTGACATCCAGCGCATCAATGGCCTTCCGCCCCAGCAGGTGAAGCCGGAAGGCGAGGCCCTGCTCGCCAAAATCGCCGCGGAGTCGGAACGCAAGGCGAAGGGATGGGCCAGCCGGGTCGAATCCGACGATTTCGCCGGGGGATTTTCCCCGCCGCTGAAGACCTATCGGGTGTCCGGCCGCTTTGGAGGCCAGCGCATCCTCAACGGCCAGCCCATGACCCCGCACTTCGGTGCCGACCTCGCGGCGCCCAAGGGAACGCCGATCCTGGCTCCGGCTCCCGGGCGGATCTGCTTTGCGGAGACCGGACTCCACTACGAGGGCGGGCTGACGATGATCGACCACGGCCAGGGCCTGGTCACGGCCTACCTGCACCAGTCCCGGCTTGGCGTTCGGCCAGGCCAGCGCGTCGAGCGCGGTGAGGTCATCGGCGCGGTCGGGATGGAGGGCAGGGCAACCGGGCCTCACCTCTGCTGGCGGATGAAGTGGCGGGACCGCCATCTGGACCCGACCCTGCTGATCGGGGTCCAGGCACCCGCCTGAGCCTTCAGGCCTTCCCCTTTGTCTTCAGGCCTTCTGGCGGCGGTAGACGTCGTTCGGCCACCGCTTGTGGACCCAGAACCACTCCTCAGGCCGGTCCCGGATGCGGTCCTCCATGAAGGCGTTCACCCGCCGGACGCTGGCGTCGATGTCGGCATTGCGATCGCCGGTATCCTCAAGGTGGATGTCCTCGTGGACGATCACCCGGAAGCGGGCCTTCTCCACCCTCTGCACTGACATTGGGGTCAGGGGGATCCCGAAGCGAAGGGCAAAGCTCGAGGGGCCCGGAGCCGTATGGCAGTCGACGCCGAAGAGCGGCGCCAGGACGCCACCGTTGAACTTCTGGTCGTTCATCAGCGCCACGCACTCCCCCCGCGCCAGGGCCCGGATCAGTTCCCGGGCGCCGTCTCCGCCCTTGGGTGCGAACAGGCGGACGCCATAGCGGAACCGGCTCTTCCGGATGCGGGCATCGACATGGGGATTGTTGGTGGCCCGGTAGGTGATCTGGCAGGTGATCCCCGCCTGGATGATCACCGCCGGCATGATCTCCATCGAGGAAAAGTGTCCCGAAATGAAGACGACGCTCTCCGGGCCTCGGGCGATGGCGACAAGCCGCTCGCCGTTGACCACCTCCACCCGCCCGGGATCGCCAATGATCTTGTCGAGGATCGGGAACTCCGCCGCCCAGCGCCCCAGGGCGCGCCACTGCGCCCTCACGAGCCGGTCGACCCCGGAGTCGTCCAGATCGGGAAATGCGATCCGGATATTGGTCTCCACCACCCGATTCGTTGAGGTCAGGGGCCCCAGCCACCCGACAAGGGTCGCGCCGAAGTCCGAGACGGCGTCGATCGGGAAGCTCCGCGCAAGAAGCGTCACCGCATCGAAGGCCAGGGCCTCGAGGCGCCAGGCCAGGTCCTGGAGCAGGGAAGGTCGCGATGAGTCCGCCACGCCCAAGACTAGACCGGCGCCCATGCGGGCGGCAATCCGCACTCTGGCCCAGCGTTTGCGGCTCCTGGCATGGAAGTCCCATTTTGGAACGCAATTCGGGGGCCGCCCCCCGGGGGACGGCGTCATGACGAGGGCCAGGACATGACGATTGGAACACGGTCGCCGGATGCTGTGATCGACATTTACCTGGGACAGGAGATCCGGCGCAGGCGCCGGGAACTTGGAATGACCCAGCACCAGCTGGCCGATGCCTGCGGCGTGCGCTTCCAGCAGATCCAGAAGTACGAGAGCGGAGCCAACCGCATTGCCGCCTCGCGGCTCTGGAAGATCGCCCGGGCGATGCAGACGCCACTGTCCAGCTTCTTCGAGGGCCTGCCGTCCGAACGGGTTACCAGCTCCGGGCACCTTACATTCCTCGAGCGTTAGCGCTAGATCGGCCCATGCTCTCTCCCGAACGCCTCCGGGCCCTTGACCTGTTGATCCTCGATCTCAATCGGGTTTCCGCCGACGTCATCCTGCCCCTCTTCCGGGCGGAACACGGGCTCGAGGACAAGGGCGGAGACGCCGGCTTCGATCCCGTCACCATGGCGGACAGGGGCGCCGAGGCGGCGATCCGCCGACGGCTCGCCGAGGTCTTTCCAGAGCATGGCGTGATCGGGGAGGAATACGGGGAGGACCGTCCCGAGCAGGAATTCGTCTGGGTTCTGGACCCTATTGACGGGACCCGGGCCTTCATCGCCGGGCTTCCCGTCTGGACCACCCTGATCAGCCTGCGCTGGCGTGGGGAACCGGTCCTGTCGAGCATAGGCCAACCCTATCTGGAGGAGGTGTTTGTGGGGTCTCCGGCCGGATCCCGCCTGGTCAGGGGCGGCGAGAGCCGACCGCTCCGGGTGCGCTCCTGCTTCGGTCTTTCCGAGGCGACCATCGCCTCCACCGATCCGGCGGCCTACTTCGAGACGGATGAGAGGGCCGCGTGGGAAAAGGTCCGGGCGGCGGCGCGGCTGACTCGACTGGGATGTGACGCCTACGCCTACGCCATGGTCGCCGCAGGCTTCATTGACCTCGTGGTGGAGTCACGGGCCTGCAAATGCTGGGACATCGAGGCGGCGGTCCCGCTTCTGGCCGGGGCCGGCGGCGTGGTGACGGACTGGAACGGCCAGCCCATCGGCCGCAAGGGTGGCCAGATCGCCATTGCAGGCGACCGGTCCTGCCTCCAGGAGGCCCTGCCCTTCCTGGAGCCCGCTGCCGACTAGAGCCTGTTTGGATCCGATAACCGGTTCCCACTTGTCGGAACAGGGTCTAGCGGATCGGCGTCACACGGCCTGCCAGGCCGTCGAAGTTTTCCCAGAACTGGCGGCGGATCGGGTCGGTCTCCATGAGGATCTCATGCTCCGCACCGGCGATGTGGGCGATGATGCCGTAGGGCAGCAGGCCTGCGACCCTCTCCTGGGCGGCGTTCTTCACCAGCCGGTCCTGCTCGGCGGAGACGATGATGACCGGCAACATGAGACGACCGATGTTCCGGTCCCGGGTCACCCAGTGCGTCGCGCGCAGGGCGAAGTCCAGCCACCCCCAGGTCGGCGACGAGAGGGCAAGGTCGGGATTGGCACGGAGCAGGTCCTTTGCCCGCTTGTAGCGTACCGGGTCATGAGTGAGGACATTGCCCTCGAAGGGCTCGTTGACCGGATCACCCGGCGGCTGGGCCCAGTCTTCCTCTTGTCCCGTCATCATCCGATAGGCGACGATCAGGCGGGCGAACAGGGGAAGGCGCAGGCCCAGCATGGGCGCACTCAACACCGCGCCGACGAAGCGGGGTGCGAGGCCGCGGACGAGTGCGGTCAGGGTCAGGCAGCCGCCCATGGAATGGCCGATGGCGATCCAGGGTGTTGGCAGGCGGTCCTCGAAGGTGTTGAGCAGGGCGGTATAGTCGGACAGGTAGGGCTCCAGGCCGGACGCGTGGCCCTTGAGGCGGTCCGGCAGTTCGCGGTGCGAAAGCCCCTGCCCGCGCCACTCGTTCACCAGAACCACGAAGCCTCGGGTCTGGAGGTCGCAGACCACCTCGAAATACTTCTCTATGGATTCGGTGCGACCCGTGGACAGGATCACCGACCCGCGGACCCGGCCGGGCGGATGAAAGAGCGCCGCCCGGAGGGGCGCTCCATCCTCACCCTCGAACCACTCTGCGCCACCATTGGGCGGAATGGGCGAGTCGGGAAGTTCGGTCAGGGGCGCTGAACGGTCCATGTCAGGCGTCTCCTGTTCGGGTTTCGATCAGCGACTTGACCTGGGGCATGAGCGACATGGCCAGTCCCATGTCAGAGACCTTGAGCCGGCCCATGATGACTGCAGTCATCGGGTTCAGGTCCCCGCGGCCCAGGGCCTCCAGGTCCTTGCGGCTGACGCTGATCACGAGGTCCGCCGGATCCGGAGTATTGCTGACCTCAGTGCCCTCCACCCGGATGACACCCTCTCCGCGCAGATCCAGGCGGATCGAGCGGTCCAGGCCCACACCGCCAGCCTGAAAGTGCCCACGCACCTTGTCTGTCAGCTCCGCAAGTCCATCCATTTGGCGTCCTCCCCCCTCCATTGAATGACGTTGCAATTCAAAATTGTAAACATTTCGACACGGGCGGGGGTCCTTGAACCGCCGGCGACGGTGCCCATCTCTCGTGGGAAGGCGCCGGATGGCCGGGCCTTCCGGGTGGCGTGAGGCTTCGGCGCGCGCAGAACCCGACCCTGAAACCGCAACCTTGCTTGCTCAAGAAGGATGTGACTCCCATGCGTACGATCGACTTTTCCCCCCTCTATCGCTCCGTGGTCGGCTTCGACCGCCTGGCACAAATCCTGGAGACCGCAACGGTCGACCAGGCCTCCGGCTACCCGCCCTACAACATCGAGCGGACCGACGAGAACGCCTACCGAATCGAGATCGCCGTCGCCGGTTTCCGCTCTGAGGAGCTGAACGTCGAGGTGAAGGAGAACCTGCTCACGGTCCAGGGCCGCAAGACGGCCAACGACGCCGAGCGCCGGTTCCTGCACCGCGGCCTGGCCGAGCGCGACTTCGAACGGCGGTTCCAGCTTGCGGACTATGTGGTGGTCACCGACGCCCAGCTGTCGGACGGCCTGCTCTCGATCTCGCTCCGTCGCGAACTGCCCGAGGCCCTCAAGCCCCGCCGCATCGAGATCGCCACCGCCTCCAGCCCCCTTATCGAGGGCGAGAAGGCCGCCTGACCCGCGGCACGGCCAAAGGACTTCGGCGGGCGGTGCTGCAAGGCACCGCCCGCCTTGTATTCAGGCTGGCTCAGGCTAATGCGCGCCCTTGAGGCCAAAGGTTTCCCGGAACGCCATCTGCGCGTCCTTGAGGTTGGCGTCCGTCAGGACCGCCTGCCGGAGGTCGACATCATTGAGGATGGCCCCCCTGAGGTCAGCGCCGGAGAAATTCACCCGCCGGAGGTCGGCTGACGTCATGTCGGTGGGCAGCAGGCGGTTACCCTCCAGGACCAGGGGCTCCAGCCGGGCCAACCTGAGGTCCGCCCCCGCCATCAGGGCACCGGTCAGCCGGGCACCCCTGAGGTCGGCGCGCCTAAGGTTACAGCCGCGAAGATCCGCGCCCTCGAGCCGGGCGCCCTGCAGCTGGATTCCCTCCATGTCGAGGCCATAGAAGACGGCCTTCCGGGCAGAGACGGCGGTCAGGTTGTATCCCCGCAGGTTCTTGAGGTTCCGGAGGTCAACGCCATCGAAGACCGTGGGCGTCCCCGCCGCGCCTTCGGAGGTGCACCAGCGCGCATGTTCGCGAACCTGGACCTCAAGGGTGACCTCGCCCGAGACCTGAACGGCGGGATCATTCGTCAGCGCCCCTCGCAGGTCGGCCTTGTTGACATCCCAGGCCTGGGTATTGGCGCCCAGCAGGATGACGTCGCGCAGGTCGGCACCCCTCAGGTCGGCCTGGGCCAGGTCCGCGCCGGTCATGTCGGCACCGGTCATGATGCAGTGCTTGAGCTGGGCCCGGGCCAGACATGCACCCCGCAGGACAGCGCCGGTGAAGTCCGAGCGCACGGCGTCAAGGCCTGAAAGCTTGGACCGCGCCAGATTGGCCCCGCTCAGGTTCGGGCCCTGGTCGTCCTCCGTTCGGTGGACATGCTCAACCATGCGAAGGCCGAGCTTCCTGTCGCCAAGGGCCATGGCGCCTTCCCGAAGGTCAGCCTCGAAGAGATCCGCGTGGGTCAGGTTTGCATTGCGCAGGCAGGCACCCCTCAGGTCGGCCCGCCGCAGGGAAGCCTTGCTCAGGTCGGCGTTCTGGAGGTCAGCACCGTAGAGATTGGCGCTGTCGAGCTGCGTTCCCTTCAGGTTGGCACCGTAGAGGAGGGCGCCTGTCAGGTCCGCACCGGTCAGGTCGCGCCCCGCCAGCTTGAGCCCCGACAGGTTTCGCCAGGACAGGTTGCCGCGCAGTCCGTCCGGAAGGCCGGAGATGAAGCGCTTGTGCTTGCGGCAGACATCATCCGCTTCCGCCTGCGATAGCGTCGGGATGTCGTGCAGGTGTGTGGGTGGCAGAGACATGCCTTCGACGAGTGTCCCCTGAGTGGAACCTACTCTGGCGCACAGCGATTAATGGACGGTTTAGGGGCGGTTTGCGGGTCGGTAGGCGGCATAAAGGGGCAGGGCCTCGGCCTCGAGAAGTCCGGTCACCACCTCGACGCCCGCAGCCTTCAGGCGTTCGGAGCCCTCCCCGGCGGCAAAGACCGAGGCGTCGTCGCAGGCGATCACTACCCGGCGCACGCCGGCGGCGATCAGACGGTCGGTGCAGGAAATCCCCGTCCCGGAGCGCCGGGCGCAGGGTTCCAGCGTCACCAGGACGACCGCCCCACGGGCCGCATCGCCCGCTGCGGAAAGGGCAAGGTCCTCGGCGTGGGGGCGGCCACCGTCGGCCGTCGCACCCTCGCCGACGACCCCCTCCGGGCCGAGGATGACGCAGCCGACGGAGGGATTGTCGCCCGTCCGGCCCACGCCGGGCCGGGCCAGGGCGATGGCCCGCCGCATGGCCTGGATTTCCGTCTCGCGGTTCAAGGGGTGGTCGGCAGGGGCTGGGCCCGGTCGGCGTCCAGGTAGCGGGCAGAGACCGGCCTGAGGGCGGGGTCCAGTTCGATGACCAGCGGGTTCGAGGTGGGGATCTCGACCTCCATGATCCCCTCGGCGGAAAGGCCCCAGATCAGCTTGACGATGGCCCGCAGCGAGTTGCCGTGGGCCGCGACGAGCACGGTCTCACCCGCCGCCAGCTTTGGCGCGATCTCGGCGGTCCAATAGGGTTCGACCCGCTCCAGGGTGGTCTTCAGGCTCTCGGTGTCGGGCAGGACGAGGCCGGCGTAGCGGCGATCGCGGGAGAAGTCCCACTCGCCGCCGGGGGCCAGGGGCGGCGGCGGGGTGTCGTAGGACCGCCGCCAGATCCGCACCTGCTCGGCACCGTGCCGCTCGGCGGTCTCGGTCTTGTTCAGGCCGGTCAGGCCGCCGTAGTGCCGCTCGTTCAGGCGCCAGTCCTTGGTCTCGGGCACGAAGGCCTGGCCCGCCGCCGCCAAGGCCAGCCAGAGGGTGCGGATGGCGCGGGTCAGGACGGAGGCATAGGCCCGGTCAATCTGCAGACCCGCCGCCTCGATCAGCTGGCCACCCTTGCGCGCCTGGGCCTCGCCCTCGGCGGTCAGGTCGACATCCACCCAGCCGGTGAACCGGTCCTCCAGGTTCCACTGGCTCTGGCCGTGTCGAAGCAGGATCAGGGTGGGCATGGGCGCTCTCCATCCAGGGTCCGGGTCGGGCTAGGGCTGGCTTCGGGTGCCGTCAAGGCCGGGCGCGCGTCGCCGGTGGCCCCCGGGCGCTCAAGGCGGTATGTAGGGGAGATGTCCGACCGCGTCTTCTATCCCGGCCTGGCCCTGGTCGCCGCCGCCCTCATCGTCCTGGCCCTGGTCTGGCCCCAGGGCCTGGGCGCGCGCTCGCCCGGCCCCTTCGGCTCGCTACCCGTCCAGCAAAGGCCCGAGGTCCAGGCTGCCATGCGCCGGGAGGCCGAGGTCAACAACGCCCGCCTGCAGA
The DNA here is from genome assembly GCA_903933475.1 of uncultured Alphaproteobacteria bacterium. Lineage (GTDB taxonomy): Bacteria > Pseudomonadota > Alphaproteobacteria > Caulobacterales > Caulobacteraceae > Phenylobacterium. Next base: position 22,321 of record CAIZKE010000168.1, read on the forward strand.
AGGCCCGCGACGCCGTCGCCGCCGCCCAGGCTGCCACCGAGGGCGCCGGTCAGGCACCTGCGGAGCCCAAGCCATGACCGCCGCAGATATCGCGGCCGGCCGCCGGGTCCTGCGCCAGGCCGCAGGCGCCCTTGAGCTGCAGGCCGAAGCCCTCGGCGAGGCCTTCGCCCGGGCCGTCGACATCCTGGCCGCCGCACGCGGCCGGGTCATCTGCACGGGAATCGGCAAGTCCGGTCACGTGGCCCGCAAGATCGCCGCCACCTTCGCCTCCACCGGGGCCCCGGCCACCTTCGTCCACGCCAACGAGGCCAGCCACGGCGATCTTGGCATGATCAGCCGCGACGACGTCATCCTGGCCCTGTCCAAGTCCGGCGAGAACCGCGAGCTGGCTGACGTCCTGGCCTATTCCCGCCGGTTCGAGATCCCGCTCATCGCCCTGACCGCCGCGGCCGACAGCGCCCTCGGGCGGGCCGCCGACGTGGTCCTGGCCCTGGCCACCGCAGAGGAGGCGACGGGCCAGGTCAACGCTCCCACCACCTCCACCACCCTGCAGATCGCCCTCGGTGATGCCCTTGCCGTGGCCCTGCTGGAGCGCCGCGGCTTCACCGCCGGCGACTTCCGCACCTTCCACCCGGGCGGCAAGCTGGGCGCCATGCTGCGCACGGTGGGCGACCTCATGCACGCCGGCGGCGAGATCCCCCTGGTCGGTCCCGACGCCGGCATGGCCGAGGCCCTGTTGGTCATGACCGAGAAGCGATTCGGCTGCGTCGGCGTCCTGGGCCCGGAGGGTCGCCTGCTCGGCGTCATCACCGACGGCGACCTGCGCCGCCACATGACCGGCCTGATGGACCGCACCGCCAGCCAGGTCATGACCCCCGGCCCCAACAAGGTGGTCGCACCGCGCCAGCTCGCGTCCGAGGCCCTGGCCCTGATGACCGACCCGCCCCCGTCGGTGAACGTGCTCTTCGTCCTCGACGCCGGTCGGCCGGTGGGCATCCTGCATGTCCATGACCTGCTCCGCGCCGGGGTGATGTGATCCGCCCGCACTGGCCGCGGCGGGCCTGAAGGCGTAAGAGCGCGGCGGAATCGAACTGGAGCGACGATGCTGCCCCTCCCCCGCGCTGATCTCGTCCCGCAGACCCCCGACCACGAGAACCTGCCCCTCGTGAAGGCCACCGGCTTTCGCGAGTATGACGCCCGCTGGCTGTTCGGCTCCGAGATCAACCTCCTCGGCATCGAGGCCCTCGGCCTGGGCCTGGGGACCTACATCCACGAGCTTGGCCAGAAGCGCATCGTCATCGGCCATGACTTCCGCTCCTACTCCCAGTCCATCAAGCAGGCCCTGACCCTGGGCCTCCTGGCCGCCGGCTGCGAGGTGCTGGACATCGGCCTTTCCCTCTCCCCCATGGCCTATTTCGCCCAGTTCGACCTCGAGGCCCCTGCCGTGGCCATGGTCACCGCCAGCCACAACGAGAACGGCTGGACCGGGGTGAAGATGGGCGTCTCCCCGCCCCTGACCTTCGGACCCGACGAGATGGCCCGGCTGAAGGCGATTGTCCTCGGCGGCCTGGGCGTCGTCCGCCCCGGCGGGACCCTGACCCACATTCCCGGTGTGGCCGGGCGCTACATCGCCGACGTCTCCGCCCGGGTCCACGTCGACCGGCCCCTCAGGGTGGTCTGCGCCTGCGGCAACGGCACGGCAGGTGCCTTCGCCCCGGAGGCCCTGCGGCGCATGGGCGTGGCGGTCGTCTATGAAATGGACTGCGACCTCGACTGGTCCTTCCCGCGCTACAATCCCAACCCCGAAGACCACGAAATGCTCAAGGCCATGGGCCAGGCCGTGCGCGACTTCGGCGCCGACTTCGCCCTGGGCTTCGACGGCGACGGCGACCGCTGCGGCGTGGTGGACGACACGGGCGAGGAGATCTTCGCCGACAAGATCGGCCTCATGCTGGCCCGCGACCTGTCCGGCCTGCACCCGGACGCCCAGTTCATCGTCGACGTGAAGTCCACCGGCCTCTTCGCCACCGACCCGGTCCTGGCCGCCAACGGGGCCAGGACCCTCTACTGGAAGACCGGCCACAGCTACATCAAGCGCAAGACCGCCGAGATCGGCGCCCTGGCGGGCTTCGAGAAGTCGGGCCACTTCTTCTTCAACGCCCCCCTGGGGCGCGGCTACGACTGCGGCCTGACCGCCGCCGCCGCCATCCTGGCCATGCTCGACCGCAACCCGGACAAGAGCCTGTCCCAGCTGAAGAACGCCCTGCCCCAGGCCTGGACCAGCCTGACCATGTCGCCCCACTGCGCCGATGAGGCCAAGTACGGCATCGTCGACGGGATCGTCGCCGAATACGAGGCCCTGGCCCGGGATGGCGGCCGCATCCTCGGCCGGGCCATCACCGAGGTGATCACCGTCAACGGCGTCCGGGTGGCCCTGGAGGACGGCTCCTGGGTGCTGGTCCGCGCCTCTTCCAACAAGCCCGAGATCGTCGTCGTGGTCGAGAGCACCCGCTCAGAGGCCGACATGCGCGCCCTCTTCCGCGAAGAGGTCAAACCCCGGCTCGCCCGGCGCCCCGGGATCGGCGCCTACAACCAGGAGATCTGAGCGCCATGCACGTCGTCATGATTGGCACCGGCTATGTGGGCCTCGTCTCGGGCGCCTGCTTTGCCGACTTCGGCCACCAGGTTACCTGCATCGACAAGGACGCTGGCAAGATCGAGGGCCTGAAGGCCGGGCGCATGCCCATCTTCGAGCCCGGCCTCGACACCCTGGTGGCCCGCAACGTCCAGGCCGGGCGCCTGGCCTTCACCACCGAGGCGGCCGAGGCCGTGCGCGGCGCCGATGCGGTCTTCATTGCCGTAGGCACCCCCTCACGCCGGGGCGACGGCCATGCCGACCTCTCCTACGTCCACGCCGCAGCCGCCGAGATTGCCGACCTCATCGAGGGCTTCACCGTGGTGGTCACCAAGTCCACCGTCCCGGTGGGCACCGGGGACGAGATCGAGCGCATCATCCGCGAGCGCCGCCCCGACGCCGCCTTCGCCGTGGTCTCCAACCCCGAGTTCCTGCGCGAGGGCGCGGCCATCGACGACTTCAAGCGCCCCGACCGCGTGGTGGTGGGCCTGAACGACGAGCGCGCCCGGCCGGTCATGACCGAGCTCTACCGGCCCCTCTTCCTCAACGAGACGCCGATCCAGTTCACCGACCGGCGCACCTCCGAGCTGATCAAGTACGCCGGCAACGCCTTCCTCGCCATGAAGATCACCTTCATCAACGAGATGGCCGACCTGTGCGAGGCGGTCGGCGCCGACGTCCAGCAGGTGGCCAAGGGTATCGGCCTCGACAAGCGCATCGGCGGCAAGTTCCTCAATGCCGGCCCCGGCTATGGCGGCTCCTGTTTTCCCAAGGACACCCTGGCCCTGGTGCGCACGGCCACCGACGCCGGCTCGCCCGTCCGCCTCATCGAGACCACCGTGGCGGTCAACGACGCGCGCAAGAAGGCCATGGCCGCCAAGGTAGCCGCCGCCGTCGACGGCGACCTGGCCGGCCGCACGGTCGGCGTCCTGGGCCTGACCTTCAAGCCCAATACCGACGACATGCGCGACGCCCCCTCCCTGGACATCCTCCCCGCCCTCCAGGCCCTGGGCGCCAGGGTCCAGGCCTTCGACCCCGAGGGCATGGCCGAGGCCCGCCACCTCCTGCCCGGCGTCGACTTCCGCCCCGACGCCTACGCCGCCGCCGAGGGCGCCGATGTCCTGGTCATCATCACCGAATGGGACCCCTTCCGCGCCCTCGACCTGGAGCGCGTCCGCGCCCTGATGCGCACCCCCGTGCTGGTGGACCTGCGCAACATCTACAAGCCCGAGGACGTCCGGGCCCTTGGGTTCCGGTACGCCTCGGTAGGGCGGGCCTAGGGAGCGGTTGCGGGACCGTATCGATTTTGATACACTCTGCGAGTGAAAGCCGTCGTCTTCCTTGGGGACAGCCTCTCG
>CAIZKE010000169.1 GCA_903933475.1 uncultured Alphaproteobacteria bacterium
GATGACGGGATGCGGTCCGCCCCGGTCGGGATGGACCACGAAGGTCGTGGTCGCCCCGTCCCGGGTGGCGATGTCGATCTGGCGTTCAATCATGGCGGGCTCCTCGGTTCGGGCGTCAGGGAATAAGCAGGCAGGATCGTGCAAGGGAGACCCGGGTCAACTCCCGTCGCCGGGCAAAGGTCTTCATGGCCTCGGTGGTCGGGTCCCGGCTGGCCTGCCACTCGCCGAGGTCTCGGTACCGGGTCATCAGCAGCAGCCGGCGCGCGCCATGGTCGAGGTCGGTTTCAGAGGCCTCTGCAAGGAAAAGACCAAAGATCCGGGCCTCGAAGCGCGCCTCAAAGTCGGGCCAGGCCTCAACCGAAAGGTCGACGAAAGCCTCGGCGGCGGCGGCGTCGATGTGAAACCAGTTGTGCACAGAGACGCCGCCCGGCAGGGGCGCGGCATCGCCGGTCGGCCGGGCGGTTGCGGACAGGCGCGTACTCTGGACCGAAACGGCACCCTCGATCCGGGCGACGGCCAGGGCCGCCTCCGCATCGAGGGCCGGAAACAGGGCCAGCACAGTGTTGGAGGGATAGCCCAGCAGGGGCGAGAAGACGGCCACGGGCGGGACCGCCGACGCCTTCAGTCGCGCGGCCGCCAAGGTAACGGCCTCACGCTCCCGTCCGACGCCGAGCTCGAAATAGTCATACATGCCCCGCGCCCTCCCGGCCGGCTTGAGGGCTCAGAAGTTGGCCCGCTGGGAGATGGCCCCGTCGACCACGAGGTTCACCCCGGTGGTGAAGGCCGAGCGCGGACTGCAGAGGAAGACCGTCGCGGCGGCGATTTCCTCAGGCGTGGCCATCCGGCCCGTGGGATTGCGCTTGAGCATCTGCTCGAAGAAGGCTGGCATGCCCGCCTTGACGTTTCCCCAGACACCGCCCTCGAAGAAGACCGTCCCCGGCGAGACGACATTGCAGCGCAGCCCCCGGGGTGCCCCCTCCCGGGCCACGCCTTTGGCGAAGTGGATCTGGGCCGCCTTCATGGCGCCGTAGGCTGAGGGCGCAGTCGCTTCGGCGGCAGAGATCGATGAGATGAGTACCACCGCGGAGTCCCCGGTCTTCTGGGCCGAAGCCTCCAGGAAGGGGCGGGCGGCGTCGAGGGCGTTCACGGCGCCAAGGATGTCGATCTCGAACATCGCCTTCCAGTCCTCGGGACGGGCGCCCTGGACAAGGGCGCTGGCATTCGAGACCAGGATGTCCAGCCCGCCCAGTGCGTCTGCAGACGCCTTGACGAAGGCCTGCAGGGCCGTGCCGTCGGCAATGTCCACGACCTGTCCGAAGGCCTTGACCCCGCGGGCCTGGAGAGCCGCGACCGTAGCGGCGACTTCGTCGGCCTTGCGCGCGCAAATCGCCACGTTCGCGCCCTCGTCCGCGAGGAGGTCAGCGATTGCCCGGCCAATGCCGCGGGTGGCGCCCGTCACGATGGCGCTCTTGCCCTTGAGTCCCAGATCCATTTCGCTCTCCCTGGCGAGGGCGCGCATTCCTTGTGGCGCGGCCTTGTTCAGGCGCTATGTAAACCCACCGCCCGGGAAAGCCGAGATGCTCGACACGTTTGATCCGCGACTCGACGCTGATTTTCCCGCCGTGGATCCCGCCATCCTGCGTGCGCGGCTGGTGCCCCTTCTCCCGGCTGGCGGCTTCCTGACCCGCCTGGAGGCGATCCGCCCCTACGAGAGCGACGGCCTGCCCGCCTACCGCGCCCTCCCCGCCGCCGTCGCCCTGCCGGAGACGGTGGAACAGGTGGCCGCGGTCCTGAAGGCCTGCCGGGATCTCGGCGTCCCGGTGGTGGCCCGGGGCGCAGGCACCGGCCTCTCCGGCGGCGCCCTGCCCTTCCCGGGGGGCGTTCTTCTCGTCATGTCCAAGTTCTCCCGCATCCTCGGGATCGACCCCGCCGCCATGACCGCCCGGGTCCAGCCCGGTGTCCGCAACCTGGCGGTTTCCGAGGCCGTGGCACCCTATGGCCTGTTCTACGCCCCGGACCCCTCCTCCCAGCTTGCCTGCTCCATCGGCGGCAATGTCGCGGAGAACGCGGGGGGTGTGCACTGCCTGAAATACGGCCTGACCGTGCACAACATCCTGTCCGCTCAGGTGGTCACCCTGGACGGCGAGATCCTGACCCTGGGCGGGCCGGCAAGCGATGCCGCCGGCTACGACCTGATGGCCCTGTTCACCGGTTCCGAGGGGCTCCTGGGCGTGGTCACCGAGGTGCTCCTGCGTCTCCAGCCCCTTCCCGAGACGACCCGCCTGATCCTCGCCGCCTTCGACGACGTGGGCCGGGCGGCCGGGGCGGTGGCGGCCATCATGGCGGCGGGGGTGGTGCCGGCAGGGCTTGAGATGATGGATGGCCCGGCCCTTCGGGCGGCTGAGGACTTCGCCGGTGCTGGCTATCCCCGGGATGCCGCGGCCATCCTGCTCTGTGAGATCGACGGCCAGGACGAGGACGTCATCGAGGAGATCGAGCGGGTCTCCGGCCTCCTTCGGGAGTCGGGCGCTACCGAGGTGCGCGTCGCCCGCGACGAGGCCGAGCGCCGACGATTCTGGGCGGGCCGCAAGGGCGCCTTCCCCGCCATGGGACGACTTGCGCCCGACTATTACTGCATCGACGGGACCATCCCGCGGAAGTCCCTGCCCTTCGTCCTGGCCGAGATGGGCCGCCTTGCGGAGATCCATGGCCTGGGGGTCGCCAACGTCTTCCACGCCGGCGATGGCAACCTTCACCCCCTGATACTCTACGACGCCAACCTGGAGGGCGACCTGGAGAAGGCCGAGGCCCTGGGCGGCGCCATACTGGAGCTCTGCGTCTCGGTAGGTGGCTCGATCACCGGCGAGCACGGGGTCGGCCGGGAAAAGATAAACCAGATGTGCGTCCAGTTCACTCCGGCAGAGGTCAACGCCTTCCACGCCCTCAAGGCCGCCTTCGACCCCCTAGGCCTGCTCAATCCCGGCAAGGCCATCCCGACCCTCGCCCGCTGCGCCGAGTACGGCGGCATGCA
>CAIZKE010000170.1 GCA_903933475.1 uncultured Alphaproteobacteria bacterium
CCTGAGGTCCTCCATGCTGAACCGGCTTGACGATTTCCCGATCCACCAGACGCCCGAGCCCATTGCCCATCCCGCGACGAGCGACCGCAATGTCTACGACCGGACCTGGTTCAACGGCTATGCGAAGGACGGGTCCTACTATTTCGGGGTCGGCATGGCGATCTACCCCTTCCGGGGCATCCTCGACGGCGCCTTCAGCGTGGTCCGTCCGGACGGGCGACAGTTCTGCTTCTACGGCTCCCGGCGGGCCCCCACCGAGCGCACCGAAATGCAGGTCGGTCCCTTCCGACTGGAGGTGCTGGAGCCCATGCGCCGCACCCGCGTGGTGCTGGAGGAGAACGAGAGCGGTCTGTCCTGCGATCTGGTGTTTTCGGCCCGGACCGCAAGCATCCAGGAAGCCCGCCAGACCCTCTGGTCCGGCGCGCGCCGGGTGATGGATGCCACCCGCTTTGACCAGTTTGGCCGCTGGAGCGGCTGGGTCAGGACGCCCGAGGGCGAATTCCAGGTGGACGAGGACGTCTGCATAGGCACCAAGGACCGCTCCTGGGGCGTGCGGAACGTGGGCGAGCCGGAAACCGGCGGGGCACCCCGCACCCAGCCGCCGAGCGCCTTCTTCCTCTGGGCGCCCCTGGTCTGGGACGATCACATCTCACATGCCATCTTCTTTGACGACGCCGAGGGACGGCCCCTGGTGCGCGAGGGCATCACGGCACCCCTCTATACCAGCCTTGCGGAGATCCCCGGGGTCGAAGACGGGCGCGACCGGCGGATGGCGACGGCCCGCCACCGGGTCGACTATCACCCCGGGACCCGGCTCGCGCGGTATGCCGAACTGGACCTGGTCGACCATGACGGATCGGTCAGGACCATCAGCATGGAGCCTATCCTGAAGTTCCAGATGAAGGGCCTGGGCTACAGCCATCCCGAATGGGGTCAGGGCATGTGGAAGGGCGAGTTGGCCATCGGCCATGAGTCCTTCGACCCCCGACAGCTCGACCCCCTCGCGTCCTCCCACCTGCACACCCAGCAGGTCGTCCGGACCCGCGACAATGAAGGCCGGACGGGTATCGGCGTGCTGGAGCAGGTCTGCATCGGCCCCTACGCCCCCGCCGGCTTCACCCAGATGCTTGACGGGGCGAAGGCCTAGGATCGCGCTTCGGGGGGACCGGCAAGGGGGTCGATCCCGTCGGCCAGGCCCTGGAGCCCTCAGGTTCTGTCCTGCGGGTTCCGCACCAGAGGCTCCGCCGCGCTTCGTCTTCCCCTGAGGACCCTGTCCGTCATGTTTCCGTCTCCCGTTTCAGGCTAATTCGGCGGAAGGTGAGAGATCGAGCCAGCGCCGTCGACGCGCAGCCCTCTCCGGGCCCTGTGTCATCCAATCGTCATCGATCCTTTGTAATCGATCGTTCGCTGATTTCGGGCTATCGTTCCGGGCGTTTTCTTCCCCAGCCCAAGTCGCCACTGACAGGATTCCTCGTGAAGACCATCGCCATCGCTGCGGGTGCGCTTGTCCTGGCGCAGGGTGTCTTGGCCGGGGAGGTTTCCGCCCAGGTGCTCGAGATCGGCGATGATGGGGCGATCACCACCTATTCTGGTCCCATGGTCTTCACCAACGCCGGCGCCCAGACCATCGTCAAGGTCTCCCGCCCTGTGCCATCCCCCGATCCCGCGCAGGCGGAGGTTCCCCGCCTGGTCGCCGAGGCCGCGGCGCGGCATGGCGTAGATCCTGGCCTGGCGGCTGCGGTCGCCTGGCAGGAGTCTCGCTTCCGCCAATCGGCGGTGTCGCCGAAGGGCGCCAGGGGCGTCATGCAGCTGATGCCCGAGACCGCCCGCGATCTTGGGGTCGACCCCTATGACCTGCACGCCAACATCGACGGCGGGGTCGTTTACCTCGCCCGCCAACTTCGTCGCTTTGGTGATGTTCGCCTGGCCCTGGCCGCCTACAATGCCGGACCCGAGGCGGTTCAGCGTTACGGGGATGTGCCGCCCTTTGCGGAGACCCGGGCCTATGTGCAGGCCATTGTGAGCCGCCTCTCTGTCCCTCGAGTCCAGACATACGGAGCCCAGTAGGATCATGAAGAGCAAAGCCGCCTTCGCTGTACTCGCCTCTGCCCTCCTGGCCTCGCCAGCCCTGGCCCAGGTGCAGGCGGATCCCTCGGGCTCGTCGCCCCTGATCGCGGCCCTGAACTGGGTCCAGGGCACGCTTCTGGGAACCGTCGCCACCAGTGCGGCCGTGATTGCCATCGCCGTGGTCGGTTTCCTGATGCTGTCAGGGCGCATGGAGTGGCGGCGCGGCGTCGTGGTCATCGTCGGCGCCTTCATCATCTTCGGGGCGGTCTCGATTGTCGCGGGGATCCGTAGCCTCGCCGGGGCCATGTAGGATGAACCGCCTGGCCTCGGACCCGGTCTTTGCCGCCCTGACGCGCCCCCAGATGATCGGCGGCGTGACCTACACCTATGCGATCCTCAACCTGATCGTCACCGGCGAGCTCTTCCTGATCACGAAGTCCTTCTGGGTGCTTCTGGCCGCCTTGGTGATCCACGCCATCGGTTATGCCGGATCGATTCGCGAACCCCGGTTTTTCGACATCTGGGTCACGCGGGTCCGCACATGTCCCAGGACACGCAACTTCAGTTTCTGGGGCGGAAACTCCTACACCCCGTGAACAGGTTCATCACCACCCGAGCTGCACAGCTCCTGGCGCCAAAGGAAGCGGTCATCTTCGACCGCATCCCCTTCACGCGCCATGTCGACCCCTCGACGGTGGCGACGAAGGACGGGCTCCTGGTGCAGACCCTGCATATCGAGGGTTTCCCGTTCGAGACCGCCTCCGACGAGGAACTCAACTACCGCAAGGCGGTGCGGGAGACGGTCCTCAGGAGCGCGGCCACCTCCCGGCTGGCCCTGTGGCACCATGTTGTCCGTCGCCGGGTCACCCCGGACTTCCCGCCGCCGCCTGAGGATCCCTTCTGCGCGGACCTCGACCAGCGCTGGCGCGAGCAGCTCGAGACCCGGCGCCTGTTCGTCAATGACATCTTCCTGTCCCTCGTCCTGCGTCCCACCCAGGGCCGGGCCGGCCTCGTGGAGCGCCTCCTCAAGGGTCCGCGTTCACGGCAGACGGATCTGACCCGGGACCTGCGCGAACTCCACGCGGCGCGGGAGGCGCTTTCGTCTGCCCTGACACCGTATGGCGTCCGGACGCTTGGGCTCTACGATGGGCCCGGCGGCGCCCGGTTCTCTGAGCCGGCGGAGTTCCTGGCCCTGCTGTTGAACGGGGAGGGGCGCCCCGTCCTCGAACCCTCAGGGGACATGGGCGCTGCCATCGGCCAACGCCGGCTGACCTTTGGCCTCGACGCCGTCGAGTTTGGAACCGGCCATGGCGGCGAGCGCACCTTTGGTGCCGTCGTGGGCCTGAAAGACTACCCCGCGCGCACAACGCCCGGTCTCCTGGATGGGGTCTTGCGGCTTCCCCTGGAAATGGTCCTGACCGAGAGCTTTGCCTTTGAGGACCGGCAGGCTGCCCTTGACCGGATGGGCGTGGCGCTCCGCCGTCTCAGGGCCGCCGACGACGATGCCTTCAGCCTGAGGACGGAGCTTGCCGAGGCCCGGGATGATGTCGGTGCGGGTCGCAGCGCCTATGGCGAACACCACCTCACGGTGCTGGTGAAGGCGGACACCCTTGAGGCGCTCGACTATGCCGTCGCCGACGTCCAGTCCGCCCTGGCCGAGTCCGGCACCCTGGCCGTCCGGGAAGACGCCAACCTCGAACCGGGATTCTGGGCGCAGTTCCCAGGCGCCTTCCGCTTCATTGCCCGCAAGGGGCTCATTTCGGCCAGCAACTTCGCCAGCCTCGCAAGCTTCCACAACCATCCCACGGGCGAACCCACGGGCAATCACTGGGGCCCCGCCATCTCGGTCCTGGAGACCACCGCCGCGGGTCCCTACAACTTTAACTTCCACCAGGGCGACCTGGGGAACTTCACCTGCATCGGCCCGTCGGGCTCGGGCAAGACGGTTCTGCTGACCTTCCTCCTGGCCCAGGCCGAGCGGTTGAAGCCTCGGGTGGCCTATTTCGACAAGGACCGCGGCGCCGAGCCCTTCATCCGGGCGATCGGCGGCCGCTACGACATCCTGCGTCCCGGGGAGCCCAGCGGTTTCAATCCCCTGATGCTGCCCGACGAACCCGGGAACCGCGCCTTCCTGACGGAATGGCTTGCCCAGCTGTTGTCCTCTGACGGCGGTGCCCTCAGCGCCGATGACAGGGCGGTCATCGTCGACGCCATCGATGCGAACTACGCCCAGCCCGTGTCGCACAGGCAGCTGCGGTTCCTGCGCGAACTCTTCCGCGGTGGACGCCGGCCTACCCCGGGCGACCTGGCCTTTCGCCTCGGACCCTGGTGCGATGGCGGCGAGCATGCCTGGCTTTTCGACAACGAACAGGACCTGCTGAACCTCGAGACCCGGATCCTGGGCTTCGACATGACCCGGATCCTGGATACCCCTGCGGTTCGCACGCCGGCCATGATGTACCTCTTCCACAGGCTGGAGCAGAGGCTGGATGGCTCCCCGGCCATCTTCGTGGTGGACGAGGGCTGGAAGGCGCTCGATGACCCGGTCTTCGTGCGGCGGATCAAGGACTGGGAAAAGACCATCCGGAAGCGTAACGGCCTGGTCGGGTTCTGCACCCAGAGCGCCTCCGACGCCCTCGACAGCCGGATCGCCTCGGCCATCATCGAGCAGGCTGCGACCCAGATCTTCTTCCCCAACGCCCGGGCCCGCCCCGCCGAGTACATCGACGGCTTCGGTCTTTCCGAGCACGAGTTCTCACTGGTCCGGTCGCTGCCGGACACCTCCCGCTGCTTCCTGGTCAAGCGCGGCGACCACAGCGTGGTCGCCCGCCTGGATCTTTCAGGGCTCTCCGGTCCCCTGAAGGTGCTTGCCGGGACCGAGCGGTCGGTCCGGAGGCTGGACCTGCTGCGCGCCGAGGTCGGGGATGCGCCGTCGGCCTGGCTGGAGCCCTTCATGGCGGGGAGGACGTCGGCATGATTGCGACCTGTCCGTCCTATCTCGACGCAGGCTTCGTGGAGGGCGTTCTCGCCACCGTGGATTGCCAGGGCCGCAGCTACGCCCAGGGTGGCTACGAAGCGCTTACCCAGGGGTCGGGCTTGTTCGGCGTCGCCCTGACGGCCCTCATGACCATCTACATCGCCCTGATCGGGTGGCGCCTGCTCCTGGCGCCAGACGGAGCGAAGTTGTCCGAGGCGCCCGCCGCGGCGCTCCGGATCGGGGTCATCCTGGCCCTGGTCACCAACTGGTCCACCTTCCAGACCCTGGTCTTCGACGTGGCGGACCGCGCGCCTGCCCAGATCGCCGCCGTTGTATCCGCCCCCTGGACCGGGAACGCCGACGGGATCGCGGGTGCCGCCTCGCGTCCCCTGGCGCGCATCGATGCGGCCTATACCGAACTGCGAAGCACCGCCGCCGCCTTCGGTCGCACCGCGGCGCCCGGCGCCAAGGGCTGGATGAGCGCGGAGGCCGCATCCGGAGAAGCGCTGGCCCTCGCGGCCAACGCCATGCTGGTCATGAGCGTGGGCGTGATCGGCGGTGCCAAGCTGGTCATCGCCGTGCTCACGGCTGTCGGACCGATCTTCATCGCCCTGGCCCTCCTGGAGGTCACCAGGGGAATCTTCGTCGGATGGCTTCGGTCCCTGGCTGGGGCCGCCCTGACCCTCCTGGTAGGTTGGATCCTGGTTATCTTGCTGCTGGTGGTCCTTGCGCCCTGGCTGGCCACCCTCGCTGACCAAAGGGAAGCCCAGGCCCTGGACACCCGAACGGCCAGCAGTCTTTCCGCCCTCGTCCTGGTCTTCGCCATCGGCCAGGGCCTCCTGATCCTGGGGGCCTGGGTCGCCGCCCTCGGTCTGAAGCTGCCTTCCGCCGCCGTCCCTGCGGCCCAGGTCACGGCTCCAGCGGCGGTGGGGCCAGGCCCTGGGGCGGCGGTCACCGCATCCCGGGCGGATCGACTGGCCCAGGCCCTGACCCGCGACGAGACAAGGTTTGAGTCCCGGTCCCGTATTGTCGAGCGCCCTGCGCAGAGGCTGGCGTCCATGGCCGGAGGATATGCGGGACCCGGGCCCCGCAATACGATCGGTGACAGCTACAGGCGGCCCGCCGCCGGACGACGCCGGGGAGGCTCCTGATGTTCCGCACCCTGTTGATCGCCATGCTGCTGGTTCTGGGCGCTGGCGAAGCCCATGCGGTGACTCCGCGACCTGGCACCACCGATCCCCGGATTCACTTCGTCGATTACGACCCCTTCCAGGTCGTCGAACTGAAGGGCGCTCTTCGGCGTCAGCTGACGGTGGAATTCGATCCGTCCGAGCGGATTGAGAACGTGGCCATAGGCGACAGCCTCGGCTGGCAGGTGACGCCCAACCGTCGGGCGAACCTTCTCTTCCTCAAGCCCATGGCGCAGCGCCCGGCCACCAACATGACCGTGGTGACAAACCTTCGGCGCTACAACTTCCTGCTGACCCCCGTTTCCCAGCCCACCCGGAACCAGGCCTTCACGGTTCGCTTCGTCTATGAGACCCCTGTGACCCTGGCCCCTGCGCCCCCGACGGCCGACCTGCCGCCTGAGGTGCGAAACGCCGCCTATTCGTTCCAGGGATCCCGGGCCCTGCTTCCGACCCGCATCTTCGATGACGGACGAGACACCTACTTCGCCTATCCCGCCGACACCGAGCTGCCGGCCTTCTTCGCCCTCGACTCCGATGGCGAGGAGGCGCTCGTCAACCTTCGGCTGAGGGACGGACTGTTCGTGGCCGACCGGGTCGCCCAGGGCTTCGTCCTCCGGCGCGGTGAAGAGACGACCCGCATTTTCAATGACGGTTTCCGGCGTCCCGAGACCAGCCTGGTCCCGGAAAAGCGCCGTTCGTTCTGGCGGAGGTAGAGATGGGTGCGAACCGGTCGAAGTCCGCAGACCAGGCGTTGAGTGAAGTGCTGGAGGCTGCGCCCGGGCGCATGCCCAAGGTGCGCTCACCGGACTCGCCCCTGGTGTTCTGGGGCGGAATGGGCGGCGCCGTGCTCGCCGGCCTGCTGGTCTTCAATGGCATGAACACCGCAAGGGGGGCCCGCGCCCAGACCCCCCCGCCGCCGCCAGCTGAGGCCCCGGCCCCCCCGGCGCCGGCAGCCCAGCCCGTCCCGATGCCGAGCGCCTCGCCGGCCCCGCCGCCGCCGGCAATGCAAGTCCCACAGGCCATGTCAGAGGACGCCTATCTCAGGTCGCCGACTCTCGTCGTTGATCTCGCGCCCCCCGAAGGCGGCACCGCCCAGGCCGCCCAGCCGACAACCGCCGCATCTCCCGCCCCCGGGGATGGCCCCGGCACGGCGGAGGAGCGCTTTGCCGCGCGGACCCTCGGTACTGGGCAGGGTGCCGCTCAGGCGGTCCAGATGCGGGACCTCAGCCGTACCGTGCCCCAGGGCGTACTGATCGCCGCGGTCTTGGAATCCGCGATCAATTCAGACCTGCCCGGCGCGGTTCGCGGGGTCGTGAGCCGGGACGTCCGCAGTTTCGACGGCGACCGGGTTCTGATCCCGCGAGGGTCGAGGTTGATCGGCCAGTACAAGTCCGCCGCGACACTCGGCCAGACCCGGGCCTTCGTGGTCTGGAATCGCATCGTCACACCGGCGGGTGTCAGCATAGACATCGCGTCGCCCGCCGTGGACCGGTTGGGCAGGGGAGGGGTCGAAGGCGATGTCGACACCCATTTCCTGCAGCGCTACGGCGGCGCCATCCTGCTGACCGTCCTGAACGCCGGCGTCACGGCGGCGGTCAATGCCGGGTCGAATTCGGGCAGCAACACCCTGGTTCTCGGTTGGCCCGGTCAGGTGGGGCAGGCCGTGACGGGCGGGGGCGGGTCGACCCGGGATATCCCCGCGACCCTCCGGGTCCCGCAGGGCGCGGCCATCCAGGTCTTCGTCGCCCGGGACCTCGACTTCTCGTCTGTGATCCGCTGATGAACGCCAATGTCTACCTCGGTGCCTACCTGGCGCCCCTGTCGCCCTGGTTGACGCGTCCCGAGGTCACGGACCTGCTCGTCAACGCCCCCGGCGAAGTCTGGGTGGAGACCCCGGACGGCGGCATGCACCGGGAGGCGGCGCCGGACCTCGATGAGGTGACCCTGCAGCGGCTGGTCCGGCAGATCGCCGCCTACAGTCACCAGGGCGTGAACCGCGAGCAGCCGCTGCTCTCTGCCACGCTTCCGGACGGGGCCAGGGTCCAGGCCGTCACGCCACCGGCGACGCGGGGCGGGGTCGTGCTCGCCGTCCGCAAGCACAGGCTCACGGACCTCTCCCTCGACGACCTGGCCAGTGACGGCTTGTTCTCTGCGCCTCCTCCACCGGTTGTGGGCGGACCTGACGACGTACAACTGGCTGAGCGTCTTGAGGCGCGGGACTGGCTTGGCTTTCTTCGCCTCGCAGTGCGTCTTCGCAAGACCCTGGTGATCTCCGGCGGCACGGGTAGCGGCAAGACCACCCTGCTTAACGCCCTGGTCAAGGAGATCGATACTTCAGAGCGGCTGGTCGTGATCGAGGACGCCCCGGAAATCCGCCTGGACCACCCCAATAGTGTTGGCCTGATCGCCGTCCGCGGCGACCTCGGCGAAGCGCGGGTCGATGTGGACTCCCTGCTGACGGCCTCTCTGCGCCTGCGGCCGGACAGGATCCTGCTGGGTGAGCTTCGTGGATCCGAGGCCTTTGCCTTCCTGCGCGCCGTCAATAGCGGGCATCCCGGTTCGATCACCACCATCCATGCGGACAGTGCAGACGGTGCCCTGGACCAGATCGGCCTGCTTGCCCTGACTTCAGGCCTTGAGCTGGGGTGGGATACGGTTCGCGACTACGTCACCCGCGTGGTGGACGCTGTCGTCCAGCTCGAAAGGGTTGGTGGCTCCCGGCGTATCACGGATATCCGCCTGCTCCGCCGGGCCTGATGGCCCGGCGTGCAGTGCGTGCGCCTCATCAACTGAGTGTCAGAAGCGGGTCGAAAGTCCGACGGAGAACGACTGTCCGACTTCATAGCTGTTCGTATCGAAGCGCTTGCCACCCGCAGACTGGTACTCTTCCGCGTCCGTCCCGGTCAGGTTCTGGGCCTCGAAGGAGCCGGTAAACTCCTGGCCCGAGATCTCGAAGGCCTTGCGGAGCACAAAGTCCAACCGCAGGCCGGGATCCTGGATGAGGTCGGGCAGGTCGATGCTGCTTGACCGGGCGATGACCCGGTCGCTGGTGTAGGTCATCAGGACCGTAGCCTGGGTCCCGGACGCCTCGTTCTCGAACCCGAACTGCAGGTTTGCCAGATGGTCGGACTGCCCCTGTAGCCGCTCGCCTCCGGAGAGGTAGTCGGTTGCCGGTGGCGTGGACAAGACGCCCGTGGTGTTGAGGGCGATGGTATCGCCCTTCTCAACCTTCAGTTCCGACTTGGTGTAGGTGTAGTTCAGGGCCACGAGCCAACGTTGATCGTCGATCCAGGTCATCCCCGTGTCGAGGTCGAAGAACTTCTTGAACTCGAATTCGGCACCCAGGATCTGGGCTGCGGGGGCGTTGAAGAAGGTCTGACGGAAGGCACCGTCCGAGCCGAGGATGGCCAGGGCTTCGACGGGCTTCTCCATGTCCTTGTAGAAGGCACCAATCGTTACGTACTGGCCGTTGCTGAAGTAGCGCTCGTAACGGGCGTCGAGGTTTAGGAAGGTCGTGTCCTCAAGGTAGGGGTTGCCCGTCAGGATCCGGTCAGTCTCCGTGTCCCGATACCGCTGCGGTGCCAGTTCACGGAACTGGGGCCGCCCGATGGTCTTGGAAGCGCCGAACCGAAGCTGCTGGTCCTCGGCGAAGTTCCAGGTCACGGTCCCCGCGGGCAGGAGGTAGTCCTGCGACACAGAGCGGCTGAAGGTCGCCGCCGCGGACGGGTTGAAGATGTCCAGGGTGCGGACGGACTGGTCCGCGGTTTCATACCGGACCCCGAGGCTACCCCGGAGAAGGGGCATGATTTCGCTGTCGACCTGGATGTAGGCACCAGCGACTGCGAGTTCAGCTTCGTAGAGGGCGGAGTCCCCGGTCAGGGCGGAGCCTGTAAGCTCCCGCAGCATCACGATGTCGTCGTTGATGTTCCGGTCCGAGACGAGGTAGTCGATCCGCTCATTCGCATATCGCGCCGGATCCCAGTTACGGCCCTGGTCATAGGTGAAATCACGGCGCCAGGAGGTCCGGGAGTTCTTCTGCCAGGCGGCCCCCATCTTGAGCTGGGCCTGCCGCACGAAGTCCACGGGCAGATCATAGCTGAGGTCGATATTGGCGGAGCCGATGTTTTCATCGAGATCCGAAAAAGCCAGGAGCTGGTTTGCGCCCGACAGCAGCGCCGTCCGCGAGCCGTTCGCTGCCAGGCCGTAGCGATAGAGACGCTCATAAGGCGCCTGGCGCGTTGTGCGGCCGTAGGTGCCCTTCCACTCCAGGTCCCAGTCGGCAAGCCTGTGCTTACCGGAGAGCTGGCTCAACTGAAGGGCGCGCTCGTACCATTCGGTCGCGTAGGCGTTGACGTTGGCATTGCCCTGGGACTGAGCACTGTTCTGGGTAATCCGCGCGCGCTTGGACGTCGACCGGATCCACAGGCCCGTGTAGCGAACCTCATTGTCGTCGTTTTCCCAAGCGAGACCGGCCAGACCGCTCCAGCCGATGTCGTTCTGGTTGGCCTCAAAGGTCGAATCCGTCGCCAGGGCGAGCCCACCAACGTCCGGCGCCGTCGTTTGGCGCACGCCATTGCGGGTCTGCCAGCTATTCCGGTAGCTCAGCACACCGATCGCCCCGATCACGCCGACGTCGGTGTCAAAGGATCGTCCCGCCGAAACGTCGAAATTGCCGTTGATTGGCGTCTTTTCGGTCTGGATCAGGTTGATTGGCGCATTGGTGAAGCTGCGGGCGACGGCCTTGTACTGGTCGTCGGTCAGTCCATTCGGACCCGTCCCCGGGACCACGGGCCGGTTCAAGGCGAACTGGCGAACGCCGACGGGCAGCTTCCGTGTGCCGTCATCGACGCCTGCCCAGTCGGTCTCCGACCCGAAATAGGTCAGGCCGAGCAATCCCGTCGTCTTCGTATCGCCGCCCAGGCCGACGCTCAGCTTGATGAAGCTTTCGTCGGGAACGCCCACGGTTTGAAGGTCGATGAGGCCGCCGCCGAACTCCCCGGAGTAGTTGGCGGAATAGGTCTTCTGGATGACGGTCCCTGCGAGGATCGATGCGGGGAACAGGTCCAGGGGGATCACCCGCTGCAGGGGCTCGGGGCTCGGCAGGGGAGACCCGTTCAGGAGCGACTGTGAGTAGCGCTCGCCAAGGCCGCGCACGTAGACGAACTTTCCGGAGACGAGGGAAATGCCGGTGATCCGGGTCAGGGCCTGGGCGGCGTTGTCATCGCCCGCACGCTGGACGTCTTCTGCGGAGAGGAAGCTGGCGACCTCGGCTGTGTCCCGGATCACATCCGGGATGAAGCGGCCGTTGACGACGATTTCCTCGACTTCAGCTTCGGCCGCAGGTGCCGCCGCGGCAAACGCGGAATGGGCGGAGGCGAGCGCCGTGCCGGCAAGGAGAAGGGCGCTCAGGGTGCGGGTGGTGACGTTCATCGGGAGTTAGCCTCCGGGAGGGGAAGAAAAAGGGGCGACGGTCAGTCCGCCGCCCCGGTCAGGCACCAATCAGCAGGACGCGGCGCCCGCGAGCCCGCAGGTCCAGCCCACGTACCAGTTGTCGTTCAGCCCGGAGACAGCCCCGATGTAGCTCACCGACGTGAAGAAGGCGGAGACGGGCGTCGGGTTGGCGGCCACACGTCCGCTCTCGTTGGTCCCGTTGATGAACACCTGCGAGAAGGTCTGCGTGTAGCCGGTCGCGATGTTGTTGGCTCCGGCCGTGAAGAGCGCCTCGGGGGCGGTCGCCTGGTCGTTGTCGGTGGTCCTGTAGGGGCCGCCGCCGCAGGCGAAGGCGATGGAGGCGAAGGTCGCCTTTGGGTCCGCCATGGTGGAGGCACCGTCGATGTCGAGGCAGGGGATGGCGGTGTTGGCCGAGTAGACCACACCGTTCAGGAGGTCGGCGCGGGTACCGCCATTCATTACGATCCCCGAATGCTGGCGGCTGTCAAAGACGGTGGTGGCGAGGCCGAGGCGGCAGACAAAGTTCGACACCTTCGGGTGGGAGCGCAGGAGCGGCAACCCGCCTGAGGTGGAGCCGGCCCCGGAGAGCTCGAAGCAGCGGCTTTCTTCCGAGGGCGCGTCCGTGAAGTTCACGACGAACTGCGCCGACCCGGTGTAGCCCTCATCCGTATCGTAACCGTCGTCGTCCCACTGGTCGACCACAAGACGCCTGACGTTCACCGTTCCGCCGAAGAACTCGACCGCGTCATCTGCTGACCCGTGCACCTGCACGAAGTCGACCACCGTGCCATTACCGACGCCGCCGAAGGTAATCCCGTTCAGCTCTTCGTTGGGGGCGACTTCGTAGCCGGCTTCCTTGACCTGGACGTAACGGAGCACACCGCTGTTGTCGTTCGCCGCGTTGCCACCCCAGTTGATGGTCTGGATGGCCTCGAACCGGTATTCGCAGGCCGTGGGATTGGCGGGGAAGGTGGCTGTGGTCGGCGGGCAGCGGTTGATCGGTGCCCGGCCGGCCAGGACGATGCCGCCCCACTGGCCCCTCAGATCAGGACCGCCGTTCAGGTCATTAAGGCTGGTGAAGATGATGGGCCGCGAGGCCGTGCCATCCGCGATCATCCGCGATCCGCGGTTCACGGCAATGTACTCGGCGATGCCGCCGAAGATCGTCACGCCCGGTTCAATGGTCAGGATGCCAGACTGCTTGCCTGCGCGGGGGTTCTGGGCGTCGGAGCCGAGGTCCTCGCCGACTTCGGTCTTGCCGTCGACGCGATAGGCGGTGCCGGGGCGATAGGGAACGGTGAGGGCGCCCGTGATCAGCCGGGGGAGGCCGCAGGACCGCAGCGTCCCATTGGCGATGGTCCCCAGGTTGATGAAGCCGGTGGGGCAGTCGGCTGACGCCCCGCCGGAGCCGCCGCCACCGCCGCTTCCGCCGCCTCCGGTTCCTCCCGTGGCGAACTGGCCTTCACCCGGCGATGTGACCGAGGAGCCACCGCCACATGCACTGAGCAGGGCGGCGGCGGCGAAGCCGAGGGTCAGGGTCTTCAGCTTTCCGAGGGCAGTCATGTATCGGTCTCCACCGTGTCCGCATTTGGCGCGTGATCTACGAGCGGCGGCCGGAATCGGTAAGCCGCAGAAACGCTCAATGTCCGGCTTGCCTTAGCCGGGGGGTGTGACGTCTGGACTTCGTTTCCATGACGGACTTATGACAGTCGCCAGACCGTGGCCGAGTGTGGACCTGGACTTGCCTGTCCCCGGAAGAGGGGGAGTATTGTGTCGCCTCTCCATTCCGGGGATCGAGATCAAAAAAGGTCGGACCTGCCCTTCCGTCACCCACTGGCGGCCCCGTTGAGGGTCTGTCACTTTCCCACATGGCACCGGGGCCCCGGCGCGATTTATCCGTATGGAGACCCCAACATGCGCGGCCAGTGTCTATGTGGAGAAGTTGGTTTCGAGTGCGACGCCGCCCCGGTGGTGACCGTCGCCTGCCACTGCACCCATTGCCAGAAGACCAGCGGTTCAGCCTTCTCGGTCAACGCCATCGTTCCGGGTGCAGCCTTTCGATTGACAGGTGCCTACGCCGTCTATGCCGACCAGGGCGAGAGCGGCGGGCCGGTGGAGCGCTGTTTCTGTCCGAAGTGCGGTTCGCCCCTGGCCTCCCGCCTGGCTAACGGAATGATGGCGGTGAAGGTCGGGGCCCTGGAGAGCGATGAGGACGTGACGCCCGCCCTGCAGCTGTGGACCCGCAGCGCCCGGCCCTGGTCGAAGGCCCTGCTTGGCGCCCCGGGCTTCGAGACCAACCCGCCCTCGGCCTGATCCGGAGATCCGCTTTGCTCGCTCCCCTCGTTCCCGCCACCATCGGACCGGAGGATGAAGCCCTCCGCGCCGAGGTACGCGCCTTCCTGGCCGAGCGCCTTGCTGGTGTTCCCGGAGCCCGCCGGGCGCGGACCTGGATGGGCTTTGACGCTGACTTCTCCCGCGACCTCGCCGCCCGCGGCTGGGTGGGCCTGACCCTGCCGGTGGAATTCGGCGGCGGCGGCCGCAGTGCCTTCGCCCGCTTCGTGCTGATCGAGGAGCTTCTCGCAGCGGGGGGCACCCGTGGCCGCCCACTGGATCGCCGAGCGCCAGAGCGCGCCCCTTCTCCTGCGCTACGGGACCGAGGCCCAGCGCCGGGACATCGTGCCGCGCATCTGCCGGGGCGAGGCCTTCTTCTGTATTGGCATGAGCGAGCCC
>CAIZKE010000171.1 GCA_903933475.1 uncultured Alphaproteobacteria bacterium
CCTTGAAGGCTTTCCAGATGGCGGAACGGGCGTGATCGTCTTCCGGCCCACGTCCCGGAATGTCGAGGCCTTCTCCGCCGCGCTTCCCCAAGGCCTTGCATCCCAGGCGAACCTCAACGGCGAGGCCTGGCTGAGATGCGTGTCCGCCAACCCCAACGCTGACATGGCAGGGATTCTGGCGGCGATTGACGAAGCGGCGCGGATCGCCGGCGCCTGACCCCGGGAGGCCCTGCCGGCGAAGCCGACTGAGGGGGTCAATGGCCTCGCCCTAGGCCCGCCCGAGGACGTCCACAGACAGGCCTTCGGTGCCCCGCCTCAGAGCCGTGCGGACGCCGAAGGCCCGGGCCAGGACGTCCGGGGCCAGGGCGGTCTCGGGGGCCCCGTCGGCGATCAGGGTGCCGTCGCCCAGCACCAGGACCCGGTCGGCGATGCGGGCGGCCAGGGTCAGGTCGTGCAGGGTCAGGACGACCCCACAGCCCTCCGCCCGCGCCCGGCGCGCCAGGGTCTCCGCCGCGTCGATCTGGTAGCTGGGGTCCAGCCCGGCGAGGGGTTCGTCCGCCAACAGCCATTCAGGCTCCCCGGCCAGGACCCGGGCGATCATGACCCGCGCCCGCTCTCCGCCGGAGAGGGTGGAGGCGTCACGCTCTGCAAGGTCGGTGGCGCCCGCCCCGGCCAGGGCCGCGTCGATGATCCGGGCGTCCTCAGCTGACAGGCCCCGGGCACCGATGTGGGGAATCCGGCCCAGTCCGACCAGGATCCGGACCTCGAGGGGCCAGGCGATCTCATGGGTCTGGGGCAGGAGGCCGATCCGCCGGGCCCGCGCGGCGGGCTCCAGGGCGGCAAGGTCGCCACCGTCCAGCAGCACCTGACCAGAGGCGGGTCGCAGCAGGCCGCAGAGGGCCTCGAGCAGGGTGGACTTCCCCGCGCCGTTGGGGCCCAGGAGGACGGTGACCTCCCCGGCGCGGAGGGACAGGTCGAGGTCGCGGACCACCGGGCGGCCGCCCCGCCTGAGGGTCAGGCCCCGGGCTTCAAGCCGGCTCATCCCAGTCTCCGTCGAAGCATCAGCAGCAGCCCGAGGAAGAAGGGGCCACCCAGGCAGGCCATGGCCACGCCCAGCCTCACTTCAGCCTCCGAGGGGATGAGGCGGACCGCCAGGTCGCCGGCCAGGACCAGGACGGCGCCCCCCAAAGCCGACGGCCAAAGGAGCCCGCCGGGCCGCGCGCCGATCAGCGGCCGGAGCAGGTGGGGTGTCACAAGGCCTGCAAAGCCGATCACGCCCGCCACAGCGACCCCGGCACCCACCGCCAGGGCCGTTCCCGCCGCCAGGAGGATCCGTGTCCGGTCGAGGTTGATCCCCAGGCTCCGGGCCCCGGTCTCTCCCAGGGTCAGGGCGTCCAGGGCGCGGCCCGTGCTGGACAGGAGGATCAGCCCGGCAAGGATGAAGGGCGCTGCGAACAGGGTCTCCGGCAGGCTGCGGTCGACCAGGGACCCCATCAGCCAGTCGATGATCCCGTTCACCGCCCAGGGCGTGGGGGCCAGGGAGAGGGCGAGGGCCACGCCCGCGCCAGCCACCGTGTTGAGGACGACCCCGGCCAGCAGGAAGACGGTCATGGAGCTTCCCCCGGCGGCCAGGGCCAGAAGGAGGCCGGTCCCGGCCAGGGCGCCCGCCATGGCCGCTGCGGGCTGGACCCATCCTGCCGCAGCCGGGAGCCAGAGGGTGAGGACGGCCCCCAGTGCGGCGGCGGACGAGACGCCGAGGACACCCGGGTCGGCCAGGGGGTTTCGCGTGAAGCCTTGCAGGGCGGCGCCGGAAAGGCCCAGGCCGGCGCCGATCAGGACGGCCAGCAGGGTCCTTGGCAGGCGGAGCTGGACCAGCACGGCCCAGCGCGGGTCCGAGGGATCGGTCGCCATCTCGGCCAGGGGCAGGGGAATCCGTCCGGTCACCAGGCTTGCGGCGACGAGGGCCGCGAGCAGCAGGGCCAGCAGGGACAGGACGGTCAGGTGTCGACGGCTCATGTCTGCATCCCCAGGGCGGAGTCGCGGATCCGCGCCAGTTCGGCTGCAGCCTCGATCAGGGCTGGCCCGCCGCAGAAGAGCAGGCGTTCGGGAAGATCGCGCTTCAGGATCCGGGCGTCCAGCGCCGCCAGGGCCGGGTGTCTTACGGTCTGGTCGGCGCGTCCGGAGCGGCCCCCGTCATCCGCCAGGACCAGCACTTCCGGCGGCGCGGCGAGCAGGGCCTCGAGGCGCACGAGCCCCCAGCCGCGTACGCCCAGGCGTCCCGCTGCATTCTCAAGGCCAAGCCGGGACAGAAGGTCGTCCGTCAGGGTGCCGGCTCCCGGGCTGACGCCTCCGGACATGCGGATCAGGACCTCGGGCCGGCGGCTCCCGGGCCGCGATGCCGCCCTGTCGAGGGCGGCCCGGACGCGCGCCGCCAGGGCCTCGCCGCGCTCGGGGCGGTGCGCCAGGGCCGCGATACGGCGCACCTGGTCCAGGCTTGCAGCAACGCTGGCCGGGGTCTCGAAGACCGCGACGGGTGCCCCCAACTGCTCGAGAGCCCGCCGGGTCGCGGGTGAGGTGTGGGCGCTGGCCAGGACCAGGTCGGGCCGCATCAGGATGACCGCTTCGGCGGTGTCCCCAACCGAGGGCAGGGTGGCGGCAAGGTCGGCCAGGGTCGAAGTGGCCGGATCCCGGGACAGGCGGCTGAGGCCGGCGATCTGGCGACGATCGGCGATATGGACCAGCTGGGCGTCCAGGCAGGGGTTCAGCGAGACGATCCGGCGGGGACCCGCCGCCGCCGCACCCAGCCCCGTCGCCGCCGCAAGCCCTCCGGCCGCGACCCTTCGGCTGATCGGCCTCTGGAAACCCACCGCCATGGTCAGAACCGCCCTCTCAGGCCGAGGGTCGCCACCCGGCCGGGAGCGCCATAACCACGCACAGTCTCGGGCGCCTCGTCCGTCAGATCGTCAATCCGTCCGTATACCGAGAACAAGCGTCCCACGGGTAACTCGGCCCGCAGGCTGGCGGTCAGGTAGGCCTTCAGGGGCGGGCCGCCCCAGAGGTCGCTGAGACTTTCGCCCACGTAGTTCAGGCTCATCCCCAGGCGGAGGTCCCGTGCGAGGGTCCGGCTGACGTCGAGCGCGGCCATGTCCCTGGGCCTGCGCGCCAGGTCCTGGTCGGGCGCGCCGTCCTGGCCCTCAAGCCGGGCTTGCGTCCAGGTATAGCTGGCGTCGAGGTCGAATCCGGCGAGGCGTCCGAAGGCCGCCGCCTCCAGGCCGAAGGCCATCGTCCGGTCGAGGTTGGCATAGTAGCCGTAGCGCCCACCCGCGCAGTTCGGGTCGCCTCCGCCCGTGCAGACGGCGAAGTTGACCTGGTCCTCGGTGCGTCGCCCGAACAGGGTCAGGGAAAGACGGACATCTCCGGCCTTCTGCTCGACGCCCAGGTCCCCGGCGAGGGCGGTCTCGGGCTGTAGGGCGGCGTTCCCGTACTCGCTATAGAGCTGATAGAGGCTGGGTGCCCGGAAGCCCTGTCCCAGGCTCGCCCGCAGGAGGGTGTCGCCACCGCCGGGGTGCCAGGCCAGGGCCACCTGCCCCGAGCCTTGGTTCCCGAAAGCGTCATGCCGGTCGAGGCGGGTCGCCAGGGTCAGGGTCAGGTCCTCCGCCGGGGCGCCGAGGGCCTGGACCCAGGCCGAGTCCACGCCGGTCGAGCGGGTCAGGGCCTCAGGTTCCGGATCCCAGGGCGAGGGCGAGGCGATCCGCATGCGGCTGCGCTCGCTCTCGGCGCCGAAGGTCAGCCGCCAGGCGGGGGTGAGGGCCGCCTCGCCCTGGTACTCCAGGCGGCGCACCTGCCCCTCGGCGCGGAAGGTCAGGTCGGTCACCGCCTGGTCGGGGTCGTAGGTCCGGCGCCGGGTGTCGGTGAGGGCGAGGCCCAGCCGGTTCTTCACCCGGCCGCCTGCGACCGGGAAGGTCAGGCCGGCATAGCCGAGGGCCTCCCGGGTGCGGCCCCGCTCGCGGGTATCGGCGAAGACGTAGGCGGGGGCGGGATAGCCGTCGAAGGCGTTGCGGGCGTCCGACCAGACAGCCCGGAGGTCCAGGCGGATGTCGGGGGCCAGGTCCGCGGTAAGCCGCCCGGAGGCGCCGGTCCGGCGATAGCCGTCCCGTTCGGCTCCACTACGGGCTGCTGAGATACCGTCGGTGGCGTAGGAATCCGCCGCGAGCCGCCAGGCCAGCGCCCCGCCCGCGCCGCCGACGCCGCCGCGCAGGTAGGTGGTTCCCAGGCCGCCGGCCTCGGCCGCGCCCTCGCCGGTGAGTGCGCCCGTCGGCGGAAGACGGGTCTCCAGGCTGACCACGCCCCCCATGGCCTGGCCGCCCCAGACGGCGGACTGGACCCCCCGCAGGATCTCGATCCGGGAAATGTCGCCCACCAAAAGGTTGGCGGCGTCGTAGGCCCCGCCGACGACGGAGGGGTCGTTCAGGCGCACACCGTCGATGACGAACAGGGTCTGCTCGGCCTCGGCACCCCGGATCCGGACAGCCGTCACCCCGCCCGGTCCGCCATTGCGGCTGACGCCGACCCCTGGGGTCGAGGCGAGGAGGTCCGGGATCACCAGGGCCTGGCGGTCGCGGATCACCGCCGCTGGGATCACCGTCACGCTGCGCCCGCTTTCGGAGGCCGCCACGGGGATCCGGTTGGCTACCACAACTACGGCCTCCACCGGGACGTCCACCGAAGCGTCCATCGGGGCCTCTGGGGAAATGGCGGCCAGGGCCGCGGCCCCGGCCAGACTCACAAGACTCATCGCGCCCTCCTCCGGACGACATGCGGCCGCGAACTGCAGCCGAACAGGCTTCCCCGGCCCGCAAATGCGGTCCGGTTGTGTCTGTCGCCGGTCGGGAGAGACCCGTCCTCCAGGCACACCCCGGCCTGTCGGATGACGACCGCGTCAGGCAGGTCTCCTGGCTCGCGGGTCAATGTCCCTTGCGCGTCGCCTTCCCAGCTGGGTACCCGAAGGTTCCTGGCCAGTGGCTTCGTGACACGCGGACTCGCCGCTTACAGTTGCGGGGGCAGCCCGGGCCTTGCACCCGAGTTCCCTTTTCATCTCCCTCTCGGGAGAACCTGACGCAGGTGCAGGCCTAGACCTCCGTCCGGCCAGGGTCAACGGGCGTCAAAAGGGTTGCGCGGGCGAGGCGCCCTGCGCCATCAAGCCTGCAGCCTTCGCTCCGGAGTTACCCATGTCCTTCCGCGCCCCCCTGCAGAGCCTGGACCTCGCCCTTGCGGCGGCGGGTCTGCCCGCCCTCCTGGCGGACGGCTATCCCGACCTCGACGCAGAGACGGTGACGGCGGTCCTGGCCTCGGCCGCCGCCTTCGTGGAAGCCGAGCTTGCCCCGCTCAACCACGATGGCGATCGCATCGGGGCCCGGTTCGAGAACGGCGTGGTCTCGGCCGCCCCGGGTTTCGCTGAAGCCTACCAGGCCTTCGCGGCCCAGGGCTGGAATTCCCTGGCGGCGGACCCGGAGTTCGGTGGCCAGGGCCTGCCCAAGGTCCTTGAGTTGGCCGTCTTCGAGATGGTCCACGCCGCCAACATGGCCTTTGGCCTCTGCCCCATGCTGACCCAGGGTGCCATCGAGGCCCTGACCCTGCACGGCACCCCGCGCCAGAAGCGGTTGGTCCTGCCCCGCCTGGTTTCAGGCGAGTGGACAGGAACCATGAACCTCACCGAGCCCCAGGCCGGAACGGACCTGTCCGGCGTCACCGCCCGGGCCGAGCCTGACGGCGAGGGCGGTTACCGGCTCACCGGCCAGAAGATCTACATTACCTGGGGCGACCACGACGCTGCCGAGAACATCTGCCACCTTGTGCTGGCGCGTCTCCCGGATGCCCCGCCCGGGGTCAAGGGCATCAGCCTCTTCCTCGCCTCCAAGCGCCTGATCGACGACGAGGGCCGCCTGGGCGCAGCCAATGCCCTTCGTCCGGCTTCGATCGAGAAGAAGCTGGGCATCCATGGGTCGCCCACCTGCGTCATGCTGTTCGAGGGCGCCCGCGCCGAGTTGGTGGGAGAGGCGAATAACGGCCTGTCCCACATGTTCGTCATGATGAACGCCGCCCGGCTTCAGGTGGGCGTGCAAGGGGTGGCCATCGCCGAGCGCGCGCTGCAGCAGGCCCTGGCCTACGCCCAGGACCGGGTTCAGGGCCGGCCCGCCCTGGGGGGGGAATCGATCTTCGGCCATCCCGACGTCCGCCGGAGCCTCGCCCTCATGCGCGCCAAGGTCGAGGCGGCCCGGGCCATCTGCCTCCTGACCGGGGTGCTGGCCGACCAGGCCCGCCTCGCCCCTGAGGCGTCGAGCCGGGACCTGGCCCGGGGCCGGCAGGAGTTGCTGACGCCCATCGCCAAGGCCTGGTCCACGGATGTCGGGGTCGAGGTCGCCTCCATGGGCGTCCAGGTCCACGGGGGCATGGGCTTCATCGAGGATACGGGTGCCGCCCAGCACTATCGCGACGCCCGGATCGCCCCGATCTACGAGGGCACCAATGGCGTCCAGGCCGTCGATCTGGCCGGTCGCAAGCTGTCCATGATGGACGGCGTCCTGATGCCGGGCCTCTGCGCCGAGATGGCCGCCGATGCGGCGGCCCTCGAGGCCGAGGCGGGGCTTGAGGGTGTGGGGCGACGGCTTGCCGTTGGGGTCGCGGCCCTCTCCGCTGCCACCGAGTGGATGACCGGACACCGGGGCCCCGACGCCCTGGCCGGCGCCACGGCCTACCTGCGCCTGTCCGGCGATGTCATCGGGGGCTGGATGCTGGCCCGCCAGGCGGTCCTGGCCCGCAGCCGCGCGCCGGCCCTGGCGGAGTCCCGGGCCGCCCTGGCCCGCATCTTCGCCGACCAGGTCCTGGCCCAGGCGCCGGGCCTGGCCGAAGGGGTCATGGCCGGCGGCGGGGACCTGGCCCTTCTGGACGCAGGCTCCCTGGCCGGCTGACCCGGTTGGGGGGAGACGTCAGGGCGAAATTGCTCCCCATCAGGGGGAGCTGTCGGCAAAGCCGCCGGTGGGGGTCAACGGCGCCTCAGCAGACCCCCTCCGGCCCGCTGCGCGGTCCACCTCCCCCTGGGGGGAGGAATTACCGCGCTCAATTGCTCCCCATCAGGGGGAGCTGTCGGCAAAGCCGA
>CAIZKE010000172.1 GCA_903933475.1 uncultured Alphaproteobacteria bacterium
CGCCGCGCCGCCGCCTTCGGCTAAGAGAGGCGCTCCCCGCCGGGGACTGGTGACGTGGCCGAGTGGCTGAAGGCAACGGTTTGCTAAATCGTCATACCCGAAAGGGTATCCAGGGTTCGAATCCCTGCGTCACCGCCACCCGCCTTTCCGACATCCCTGCCTGAGCCGACCGGTCCCGCCATGTCGCGGAACCTGCGGGACAATTCGCGCTGTCAGGCCCCCAAGCGGGCGGCGTCGGAACGCTTGGGAGTCCCCGGCCTTGCTGCTGCTACCGGGTGATTGGCAGGGGCGGCACGTGGGTGACGACCACTGTCCGACCCGAGGCGATCGACCAGATCTCGCGGTTAGCGGTTCGGTCCCAGGCCCAGCCCTGGCCCTCGAAACCGACATTCACGGTCGCGACGTGCCGTAGAACCGATCCCGCCTCAGGCAGGGCAAGGACATAGAGCTCCGGGGCATCATGGCCTGAGATATAGAGCAGGCCGTCGTCACCCCAGCCGCCGCCGGAGCTGGACGTTGGGGCAAGCCGCTCCAGCACCGAGGGTGGAAAGACCCAGCTCTCCGTGCGTCGCCATTGATCATCGAACCGGACGAGGGTGGTGGAGGTATGATCGCGCCCAGGCTGACCACCGCGCTCGTTGTAGTTGGCGAACAGCGCCCACCAAGCCCCGTCTTTCCGGTCGATCCAGGTCAGGGAACCGCTCTGTTCACCGAGGCTGACGGTGTCAACATGGGCCAAGGTCCGCGGATTGAACACCTCAACTGAGGACACCATGGGCAGGTGGGGAAAGTTGGAATGGGCGCACATCAGCCGGGCCTCGTGCACGAGACAGGCGTTGAGATGGACGAACAAGGTCGGGTCACCCGCCCATTCAGCAAGCTTGGCACCGTCCGCCTTGGCGTAGCGGCCCAGCCGTGTGTTGACCACGGCGAAGAAGTCGCTGCCTGCGGCCGCTGCGCCCTGGCCAGCCTCGCGGATGCCCGGATAGCGGCGCAGTTCAACCGAGGCGAAGGTCGGTGGAGCGGGCGGCTGGGGCAGGGGCCGCTCCGCCCGGCGCGGGTAGTTGGCCAGGGGCGGGATCGGTCGAGGCTCTGCCGGCTGGGCGACCTTCGGGCGCTCCTGACCCTGCGCGGCGGCGGCGGCGCAGCTCAAGGTGAAGGTGGCAAGCACAGTGGCGGCGAGAAGGGTTCTGGGCATTCAGTGTCTCCAATCCGCCCCCGTTGGAGTTGAGCATGGCGGAGCCGTGAAACAAGTTCGAGGCGTAGGTCAGCGTCCAACCAAGTCCTAATCCTTCACGATAGACTGCAGACATGACGATGCCTTGTCATAGCCAAAGCAATTTCGAGCCGGACCCGCGGACAAGCTGGTCAGAGTCCGCACAGGAGCGGCTTCCGAACCCTCCGGCCTGCCGTCCATGGGGCGCCGCGCGCCGCCTCAGGGCCGAACCCCGCCGGAAATCGGTCGGGCTCGGACACCAAGGTGATTGGCCGAGGGGCGTTCACGCCCGGGCACCCCGGTGTGGATCGGGCGGTTCAGTACAAGATGTCCATTCGCAGACTCCACCACCATGGTGGTGGATCCGCCCCCATCAAGATTGATCGCGTCCCTGGCCCCCAACGAAATAAAAATGTCGGTCAGTTCGTCAAGACTGGCGCCCTCGCTGAAGCCCGGCTGACGTCCATCGACGGTCACAAGCCAGGCCAGCCGCCGCCGGGCGTCGAGACCCAGGGCGGTCCGCGGGTGACGGGCTGCGCCGTAGGTAGCGTCAAAGGTCGTGTAGGAAAGGCGCCGACCGTCCTTGAGCAGGCGTGGGCCGGCCGCCATGGCCTCGCGCACCCTTGGGCCACAGTCCTGCCCATCCCTGATCACCACCTTGGCCTCGCCCCAGATGCAGAGGATGGCATTAACGCGCCGGTCGAGGTGCGGTTCGATGGGTGACACAGTCCGCCCGTTGTGGATCGCGGCTCCCGATACATCCGTCCCCTGGCCAGGCTGGGGGATATAGTCATCGCCCCCGGGCGATCCGCCCGCAAACGGCAGGAAATAGCCACCGTTGACGGCGACCTGCCAGTCATTGGCCAAGAGCGCCTCGGACGTCTTCAGCGCCCGGTACTCGTGACCCTCGCTGGGATCTCCCGGCGTGACGACCAGTGACACGCCGGGAGCCGCCAGATCTATCCGGAGCACATGGATCGCCATTGGGACCGGACCTGTGGCTGGCAGGGTCTGATGCAACACGCCCTTGAATAGCGCGACCGAAGGTGTCGAGGCAGGTGCGCGCTCTGGGACGGTACTGCAAGATGCGACTGCGACCGCCACAGTTACGAGGCATGTCTTCAAAATCAAGGAAGCCTTGTGGATCATGAAAACTCAGTATCATATTGAAATTATGAATCTTGATCATGGATTAGCAGAGATTTTCCACAATCTGTCGATTTCGAGATATTGGCTAATGATACTCATCAACGCAACAATGATTAATAGTCGCAGAAAATTCGTATTCTCTTGATCTAAATTTCATGAAATTAACGCGTTGCTGTCGTCATTCCTTGGAAGCGTCGGGGCTCGAATTAGCTCGACGCTTAGGGCAGGTCCCTGAATGGGGCGAGCCTGCCAGGGAATTGGTTTCATGACGTCTTCGCTGCGGACCCTGCTCATGACAATGAGCAGTTTTATCGTTCTGTCGTCCCTCGCGGGCCAGGCCGTCGCCCAGTCGGCCGTCGTCGCCAAAGAGGCCGCGGATGTCGATGAGATTGTCGTCGTTGGATATCGCGCCCAGAATGAACAGGCGATCCTTGCACGTCGAGAGGACGACCGGATCGCGGACTACCTCGCGGCCGACGACCTCGGCAGCCAGCCCGACTACAATATCTCTGATGCGCTCAGGCGCCTGCCAGGCGTTCAGACCGTGTTCGATGAGGACGAAGGCAAGTTCGTCTCGATCCGGGGTCTGAACCCAAGCTACACCCTGGGTGCCTTCGACGGCGCGACGATCGCCACCTCCGAACGCTCAAACCGACAGCTCAACATGGAAGCGATCCCCTCGGGTGCGATCCGCCAGGCGGTCGTGACCAAGTCGCGGACGCCCGACGTTGATGGCAATGCGATCGGCGGCACGCTGAACCTGATCACGCGCTCGCCGTTCGACGCGGCCGGATTTTATCTCGCTGGCACGGCCTCGGTCGGAATGTCCTCCGATACTGTCGTCCCCGGCAAGGGTTTTGGCCGAGACTATGACGATGCACCGAACTGGCGCTTCGATGCCACGATGTCGCAACGCTTCGGGAGCAGCGGCGAGTTCGGCCTTCTGGTCGGGCTGAACTATCTTCAGCGCAACCGCGACCAGGAGAGGCTCCTGCCTCAGCAGGTCCAGCCCTCCATTTCCGCGACTCCGACGCCTGTGGGAACGCCGGCGGCCGCTGGATCCCAGACGGATCTGCTTTGGTCGACCTATCCGAACACGATTGAACGGCTCGGCGGCATACTGAAGCTGGAATGGGAACCTCTGGCGGGGTTGCGCACGGGCGTCTCGCTCGTTCACTACGTGCAGAACGACATCGAGTTGCGCCACTCGCAGCGCCTGCGCAATGGGACAGGCGGGAACGCCAGCTTCGTCCGC
>CAIZKE010000173.1 GCA_903933475.1 uncultured Alphaproteobacteria bacterium
GACGGGGGGCGGACACCCCCTTCGTCCAGGTCGCCGACCAGGCCGTGGCGGAGATCGGATTCGTGGGTCCCCTTCCGGTCATGACCCAGAGCTCCCAGCTCATGCCCATGACTGCAGACGGGCGGATTTCCGGCTGGGCTCTCTACTGCCCCGGCGTGGCCGGCATGGCGCGGGGCGAGTCGCCCGACAGCGGCAACAGCCAGTTCTTCCTCATGCGCCAGGCCTACCCCTCGCTGGAGAAGCGCTACACGGCCTTTGGGCGTGTGATTTCCGGCCTCGAGGTCGTGCGCGCCATCAAGGCCGGGGAGCCCGTGGTGGCGCCCCAGGACCTGATGACCCGGGTGCAGGTGCTGGCGGACATGCCCGCCGGCTCCCGCCCAAAGGTTAAGGTCATTGATCCCCGCAGCCCCTGGTTCGCCGCCGAGGTCGCCCGGGTCCGGGCCAGCCGCGGCGCCGATTTCACGGCCTGCGCCATCAGCATTCCCTCGGAGGTGAAGTAATGGATCCTGAAAACACGCTTCTGCTTGAGACCGAGACCGGTCGGGTCACCATCCAGCTCCGTCCGGACCTGGCGCCCCAGCACGTCGCCCGTATCAAGGAGTTGGCGCGGGAAGGCTTCTACGACGGCGTCGTCTTCCACCGCGTCATTCCGGGCTTCATGGCCCAGGGGGGCTGCCCCAACGGCACCGGCATGGGTGGGTCCTCCAAGCCAGACCTCCCAGCCGAGTTCTCCCGCGAGCCGCACGTTCGCGGGGCCTGCTCCATGGCCCGGACCAACAACCCGAATTCGGCCAACAGCCAGTTCTTCATCTGCTTTGACAATGCGAACTTCCTGGACGGCCAGTACACGGTCTGGGGTGTGGTCACCGAGGGCATGGATCACATTGACGCCCTGCCCAAGGGCGAGCCGCCCCGTGCACCCGGAAAGATCGTCTCCATGAAGGTGGCCGCCGACGCCTGAGGCCGGGCTTGACGCCTGCCCACGGGCGGGGGCATCAGCGCCGCCCATGCAGCTTGCGGACTTCGACTTTGAGCTTCCCGAAGACCGCATCGCCCTGCGGCCTGCGGAACCGCGAGATTCCGCCCGGTTGCTTCAGGTGCAGCCCGGCGGGGGTCTCTCGGACCACCAGGTCCGTGACCTGCCGTCCCGGCTTCGGGCTGGCGATATCCTGGTCGTCAATGAGACCCGGGTGATCCCGGCCCGGCTTCGGGGACGCCGTCTGCGGGCGGGATCGGACGTCGCCGTCGAAGCCACCCTGCACCAGAGGGCCTCGGACACGGCCTGGCGCGCCTTGATGCGTCCGGGAAAGAAGATCGGCCCCGGCGACACCCTGGTCTTTGGCGACCTGTCCGCGGTCGTTGCGCAGAAGGGCGAGGCGGGGGAATTCACCCTGGAGTTCGGCGTCTCGGGCCCTGACCTTGACGCGGCAATCGCCCGGGTCGGCGAAATGCCCCTTCCGCCCTACATCGCTTCAAAGCGGAAGCAGGATGCGCGCGACCGCAGCGACTACCAGACGGTGTTCGCCCGGCGCGAAGGCTCGGTGGCGGCGCCCACCGCCGGCCTCCACTTCA
Organism: uncultured Alphaproteobacteria bacterium; assembly: GCA_903933475.1. Classification (GTDB taxonomy): domain Bacteria; phylum Pseudomonadota; class Alphaproteobacteria; order Caulobacterales; family Caulobacteraceae; genus Phenylobacterium. The sequence goes on from CAIZKE010000173.1 coordinate 1,573, forward strand.
CGCCGGAACTCCTCGCCCGCCTGGAGGATGCAGGCGTTGGCCTGGCCCGGGTGACCCTGCATGTGGGTGCCGGCACCTTCCTGCCCGTCAAGACCGAAGACCTCTCGCGACATCGCATGCACGCCGAGTGGGGGGAGATCAACGCGGACACCGCCGCCAGGATCGGGGCGGCTCGCCAGGCGGGAGGGCGGGTGATCTGCGTCGGCACGACCTCCCTGCGCCTCCTGGAGAGCGCCGCGGATGCGGATGGCGGACTTGCGGCCTGGACGGGCGAGACCGATATCTTCATCACCCCCGGCTATCGGTTCCGGATTGCTGATGGGCTGATGACCAACTTCCACCTGCCCAAGTCGACACTGTTCATGCTGGTCAGCGCCCTGGCGGGCCTGGAAGCCATGCAGTCGGCCTATGCGCACGCCATCGCCGAGGGCTACCGCTTCTATTCCTACGGCGACGCGAGCCTGCTCTGGAGGGC
>CAIZKE010000174.1 GCA_903933475.1 uncultured Alphaproteobacteria bacterium
CGGCTGTCGCCCCTGGCCGGGGTCTCGGCACCCGCCCGGGTGACCGCGGGTGAGGCCGCCTTTGACGAGTCCCTCCTCTTCACCCACCGGGGCCTGTCGGGCCCCGCTGTCCTCCAGGCCTCGTCCTACTGGCGCGAGGGCGAGGCGGTAGCAGTGGATCTGGCCCCCGGGGTCGATCTGCTGGCGCGGCTGAAGGCCGAACGCAGCCGGGCCGGACGCCAGTCCCCCGCCACCCTCCTGTCGGAAGTCCTGCCGGCGCGCCTCGCCCGGACCCTCGCCGAGGGCGCGGAGGCTCCACCCCGGCTGGGGGACTGCAACGACGCCGCCCTCGGCCGGCTGGCGGCCTCCGTGAACGCCTGGACTTTCCGGCCCGCTGGCACCGAGGGCTACCGGACCGCCGAGGTCATGCTGGGCGGGGTGGACACCCGCGAGCTGGACAGCCGCACCTTCGAGGCCCGCACCGTCCCCGGCCTGCACATCATCGGCGAGGCGGTGGACGTCACCGGCTGGCTCGGCGGCTACAACTTCCAGTGGGCCTGGGCCAGCGGCTGGGCGGCAGGGCAGGCGGTCTAGGCGTCCGGCGTCCGGAACTGGCGTAGGTCTCCGACAGGGTGAGACTTCCCGTCGGGCGTTTGGCCTGCGGGCGGAGCCGCCTCCATGGAATCCCGTCCTTCCGCCAGCTTCCCGCTCGCCGGCGCTGTCTTCCTGGTCGTTTTCGGGGCAGGCCTGATTTCAGGCGCCAACCTGCCCGACCGGTTGGCCCGGGAGGTTCCGAAGCCTGTCCCGGGCTTCTGGAAGTGGCTTGAACAAACCCTGCCACGCCGGGCGCCGACCCTTGAGGAGCTCCATCCGTCGCCACCTCCGGCGATCGTCGAGATCGCCGTCGTGGACTTCGTCTCGGCCTACCGGAATGGCGGCATGAGCGAGGCCATGGGTCTCGTCGAGAACTGCTATGCGGACTGGGCCGCCCTCAGGCCAGCCCTGACTCGCAATGTCCTTCTGCGGTGCGCGATGATGGACCGGCTTGCGGTTGGCTACGACCGGTCCTTTCGCAAGACCTTCCGGCTGCCTGATGGTTCCATCCCGGCGTCGATCTCGCCAGCCCTGGCCCCGGACAGGGTCTTCGCCCGCGAGAGATTGAACGCGCGGATGCTGTTCGGGGACGACCTTAGACACCAGGAATTCGCCTTGGAACTCGCCCTGAAGCCGGTCCTTGAAGCCTTCCTCGCCCGGGGCAGGCCCGACAGGAAGCCGCCCGCCAAGGCTCCGCCCGCCGGGACTTCGTCAGACCGGCCGGCCTAGCCCTCCGCCAGCGCCTCGTCCGAGACGAAGGGGTTGGTCTGGCGCTCGCGACCAAAGGTCGACATGGGGCCGTGGCCGGGCACGAAGGCGACGTCCTCGCCCAGGGGCCAGAGCTTGCCAGTGATGGCGGCGATCAGCTGGGGGTAGCTGCCGCCGGGAAAGTCGGTACGGCCGATGGAACCCTGGAAAAGTACGTCGCCGACCTGGGCGAAGCGCGCCTCGCGGTTGAAGAAGACCACGTGCCCGGGGGTGTGGCCAGGGCAGTGGTAGACCTCGAACTCGGTCTCGCCCAGGGTCACCCGGTCGCCGTCGTCCAGCCAACGGTCCGGCTCAAAGGCCCGGGCGTCAGGCATGCCGTAGCGGGCGCCGGACTCCGGAATGCTGGCGATCAGGGGGGCGTCGTCCCGGTGCGGCCCCTCGATGATGGCACCGGTCAGGGCCTTGAGCTGGGCCGTGGCCCCGGCGTGGTCCAGGTGGCCGTGGGTGATCCAGATCTTCTCCAGCGTCAGGCCGTGCTGCTGCAGCGCGCCCATCAGCCGGGGAACCTCGCCGCCGGGATCGATCACCGCCGCCTTCAGGGTCTTGGCGCACCACACAATGGTGCAGTTCTGCTGGAGCGGGGTGACGGGCGCGATGATGGCGCGGATGGGCGGCTGGCTCATGGCCCTATCTTTAGTGCCGGGGCGGGATTTGCAAGGGAGGGCCGCCGCCCTCCGCTCTTGGCCCCCTCCGCGGCGGGGGCTAGACCGGCGCCATGCTGCCCGTCGAAGAGGTCCTGCCGTCCCTGCTTGAGGCCCTTGAGGTGGGGACGTCAGCTGTGCTCGTGGCGCCGCCGGGGGCGGGCAAGAGCACGGTGGCGCCCCTGAGGCTGCTGGCGGCGCCCTGGCTGCAGGGGCGACGGATCCTGCTGCTCGAGCCCCGGCGGCTGGCAGCCCGGGCCGTGGCGGCGCGCATGGCCTCGGCCCTGGGCGAGCCGGTCGGCGCAACGGTGGGTTTCCGTGTGCGGATGGAGAGCCGGGTCTCGGCCGCAACCCGGCTGGAGGTGGTCACCGAAGGGGTCTTCACCCGGCGCATCCTGTCTGATCCTGGCCTGGAAGACGTGGGCCTGGTCATCTTCGACGAGTTCCACGAGCGCAGCCTCGACGCCGACCTGGGCCTGGCCCTGGCCCGGGACGCCCAGTCCGTGCTGAGGCCCGACCTGCGGATCCTGGTCATGTCGGCCACCCTGGACGGAGCGGCGGTGGCGGACCTCCTGGGCGGGGTACCGGTCCTGTCCAGCGAGGGGCGGGCCTGGCCGGTGGAGACCCGCTACCTGGGCCGTGATCCGGGGGCCTCGGTCGAGGATCAGGCGGCGCGGGCGGTCCGGCGGGCCCTGTCCGAGACGCCTTCCAGCCTGCTGGTCTTCCTGCCCGGCCAGGCCGAGATCCGTCGCACCGAGGAGAGGCTCGCCTCTGGGGCCCTGCCGCCGGACGTGGACCTGGCGCCCCTCTACGGTGCCCTCGACCCCGCGGCCCAGGACCGGGCCATCGCGCCGGCGCCTGCGGGCCGGCGCAAGGTGGTGCTGGCCACCTCCATCGCCGAGACCAGCCTGACCATCGAGGGGGTGGGCGCGGTGGTCGACAGCGGCCTGGTCCGGGCACCGCGCTTTGATCCCGCCTCGGGCCTGTCCCGGCTGGTCACCCTGAGGGTCAGCCGGGCCGCCGCCGACCAGAGGCGGGGCCGCGCCGGGCGCACGGGGCCCGGGACCTGCTATCGGCTTTGGGACGAGGCCGAGACCCGGTCCCTGCCGGCCTTCGCCCCGCCTGAGATCCTCAATGCCGACCTGTCGGGCCTGGCCCTGGACCTGGCTCGCTGGGGGGCGAAGGACACCGCGGGCCTGGCCTTCCTCGATCCACCGCCGACCGGGGCCCTGGCCGAGGCGCGCAGCCTGCTGGCCCGGTTGGGGGCCCTGGATGTCCGGGGCGGACTGACCGCGCACGGGGCGGCCCTGTCGGACCTGCCCCTGCCGCCGCGCCTGGCCCACATGGTGCTGCGCGGCGCAGAGGCGGGTGCCAGCGCGCGGGCGGCGCGGATCGCGGTCCTGATGTCCGAGCCGGGCCTGGGCGGGCGCGATGCCGACCTGAGGCGTCGGCTGGAGGGACTGGAGCGGGACCGGGGCGGGCGGGCCCGGGAGGCGCGGTCCCTGGCGGCCCGATGGGCGGACCTGGCCCGCCGGGCGATGGCTGCGCCCGCAAGGTCTGAGGATGACGGTGAACCCTCGGACGGGATCCTCCTGGCCCTGGCCTGGCCGGAGCGGATCGCCCGGGCCCGGGGCGCGCCGGGGCATTTCCAGCTGGCCAGCGGCCGGGGCGTCTGGATCGAGGAGACCGACGTCCTGGCGCGGGAGACCTGGCTGGCCGTGGGCGAGCTGGGCGGTGGTGGCCGGGCCGACCGGATCCTCCTCGCCGCGCCGCTGGACCTGGCTGAGATCGCCCACCACTTCGCCGCCGACATCGAGCGCGAGGCGCGGATCGAGCCCGGGCCCTCGGGGCGCCTGCGGGCCGTGCGCCTGGAGCGGCTGGGCCGGCTGGTGCTGAAGGAGACGCTGGATGAGGCGCCCTCGGCCGATCTCATCCGCGCTGCCCTGTGGGACCAGGCCCGGGAAGCCGGGATCGCCGCCCTGGCCTGGGGGGAGGCGGGGGCGAGCCTGCGGGCCCGCACCGCCTTCCTGCGGGATCTGGGCCTTTCAGACCTGCCCGACCTGGGGGACGAGGCCCTGGCCGCTGACCTCGACGCCTGGCTGGGACCGGCCCTGGAGGGCCTGCGGAGCCTGAAGGACCTGTCGCCGGCCCGCCTGGACGCCGCCCTCGCCAGTCGGCTCGACTACGGCCAGGTCCGGCGCCTGGACGCCCTGGCTCCGGCCCGCTGGACCGCACCTACCGGCAACAGCTTCGTCATCGACTATGCCGCACCCGGCGGGCCGCGGGTGGAGGTGCGGGTCCAGGAGGTGTTCGGCCTGCGGGTCCATCCCGCCGTCGCGGAGGGGCGGGCACCCCTGACCCTAGCCCTGACCTCGCCGGCCCACCGGCCGATCCAGACCACCCGGGACCTGCCCGGCTTCTGGCGGGGGTCCTGGCGCGAGGTGCGGGCTGAGATGCGGGGGCGCTATCCCCGCCATGTCTGGCCGGAGGATCCCGCCTCTGCCACCCCTACCGCCCGGGCGAAGCCTCGGGGAACCTGAGGAAAATCAAGCGTTTACGGCGTAGATCATGATTCCAGCCGCCACCGACAGGTTCAGGCTGTCCGCCCGGCCACGCATGGGGATCTTGACGTTGACGTCGCACAGGGCGGCCATGTCCGGCGGCAGGCCCTGCTGCTCATTGCCCAGCAGGATGAGGGTCGGGTCGCGGTAATCCGCCTCGGCGTGGGAGACGGCGGCGGACAGCAGGGTCCCGACCACCGAACCGGGCCAGCGGGCCCGCCAGGCGGCGAATTCGGCCTCGTCGACCTGGACCAGGGGCAGGGCGAAGATCGAGCCCATGGTCGCCCGCACTGCTTCCACCGAGTAGGGATCGCAGCACTCGCCGACGAGGATCACCGCCCCGCAACCGGCTGCGTCTGCAGTGCGGATCACCGTGCCCAGGTTGCCGGGATCACGCACCCGGTGCAGGGCCACCCAGCCCCTGGCGGCGGCGGGGTCCAGGTCGTCCAGGCCGGCGAAGACCTGGCGGAAAACCCCGATCACAGCCTGGGGATTGTCGCGCCGGGAGACCTTGGCGAGGATGTCCCGGGTGACCTCGATCACCTGCCCGCCGGCCTCCTGGGTCGCCTTGCGGGCGCGCTCGAGCAGGGGGTGTCCGGCGGCCTCGGGCCCATGGAGGAGAATCTCAGGAAACCTACCCAGTTCAAGGGCTTCAATGATAAACTTCAGGCCCTCGGCGACGAACTGTCCGGTCTCGTCCCGGGTCTTTCCCTGGTGCAGGGCCCGGACCGCCTTGACCAGGGGATTGGTCAGGGAGGTGACCTGGCGGGACGGGGCGCTCATGCGGTCCAGCGGGCGTAGAAGCTCATGCCGATCTCGCGCTGGCGGGCGCTTTCCACCAGGACGAGCTCGCCCCAGGCAACCTTGCCGCCGCGACCCTCAAGCCGGTCGGCCAGCAGCCCGGCCAGGGCGGCGCCCGAGATGCGCTCGGCATAGGCGTTCAGCAGCAGGAAGGCGGGGTCGGGGCTGAGGAGGGCGGCGCAGGTGTCGACGAGGTTGGGGAGATCCTCGAACAGCCGCCAGACCTCGCCGTCCGGTCCCCGACCATACTTGGGCGGGTCGAGGATGATGCCGTCGTATTTCACGCCCCGGCGCAGCTCACGCTGGACATACTTGCGGGCGTCCTCGCAGATCCAGCGGATCGGGCGATCCTCGAGCCCCGACAGGGCAGCGTTGTCCCGGGCCCAGCCGATGGCCTTGCGGGAAGCATCGACATGGGTGACCTGGGCGCCGGCGGCGGCGCAGACCAGGCTCGCCACTCCGGTGTAGCCGAACAGATTCAGGATCTTGAGCGGCCGTCCGGCGCCCCGCACTGTCTGGTCCAGCCACTCCCAGTTGGCCGCCTGCTCCGGGAAGAAGGCCAGGTGGCGGAAGGGGGTAAATCGACCATTGAAGCGAACGGCACCCCAGCCGGAGACCCAGGGCTCGATGGGCGCATCGTGAAACCGCCAGCGGCCGGAGTCCTCTTCGTCGCTGGGATCGAAGACCGCGTCGGCCGAGTCCCAGGTCTCCGAATCCAGTCCCCGGGACCAGAGGCACTGGGGCTCTGGCCGCACTACGGTGCGATGACCATAGCGTTCGAGCTTGCGGCCGAGGCCGGAGTCCACCAGGGCGTAATCGGACCAGCCGACCGTCCTCAGAAGGGTCGGGTCGGGGTCGACCCTGGGGCTCCGAGCGGCCCTGGTACGGTCGGTCATGGGGTTGGATCCTGTCCCGCGGGGGCGACGGCCGGTGGCACCTGAACCTGCGGAGCGGGGGCCGTGTAGACGCCGCGGCGGAGGTCCGCCGTCAAGGTCAGAGGTGTGGTCCCGCCGCGGAGCTTCGCGCGATAGACGGCCACCGCCTCCAGGACCCGCATGGCGTAGTTACGGGTCTCGGAGAAGGAAATGCACTCGATGTAGTCCACCGGGTCGACGCGGGGCGACCGGGGGTCGCCGCAGTAGGCAGCCCACTGGGTCGAGCGTCCGGGGCCAGCATTGTAGCCGGCGACGGCCATGACATAGGACCCTGAGAAGGTGGAGATCAGGCTGCCCAGATAGCTCGATCCGAGACGCATGTTGTAGTCGGGGTCATCGAGCATGGACGGGGAATAGCTGACGCCCACCTGCCGGGCGGTGGCCGCGGCGGTGGCGGGCATGAGCTGCATCATGCCCCGGGCCCCGACGCCCGACCGCACCAGGGGGTCGAAGCCGCTTTCCTGGCGCGTAATGGACAGGACCAGGGCGGGTTCGGGGGCGTTGGAGACGCCCGACGGCGGCGTGCGCATGGGATAGCCCCGGTCCGGCAGGATGAAGCCCCGCTGGGCGGCCGCGCGAACCACCTTCATCGAAGTGTCCTGGTCGCCGTATCCCCGCACCAGGTCCACCAGCATGGCCTGGTCGGCCTCGTTGTCATGAACGTCGTCCATGCCGAGAACGAAGCTGCGGAACAGGTCCCGGCTCCCGATGTCGTAGAGGATCCGCGCCGCCTTCGTCGTGTCACGCGCCTCAAAGCGGGCCCGCTCCCTCGGACCGATGTTCGGATCGCGGCCGAGGTCGAGGGTGGCATAGCCGGCCCGCTCCGCCGCCAGCTGTCCGTAGAAGGTGGTCCGGTGTCGCGCCGCAGCCCTGTAGAAAACGTCAGCGGCGTCGATCCCGGAAAGGGCCTCCACCGCCCGGCCCCGCCAGTAGAGCCCTCGGGCCAGGGTGATGGGCGAGGTCCCGACCCGGTCGATATGCTTGAAGTGCCCCTCGGCCAGGGCGGGATTCTTCAGCCGGGTCAGGGCGATCCATCCGGCGTAGAATTCGGCCTCCACAGCGTCGGCGCCAGTCTTCAGGCCGGTATTGGCGGCAGCCTCGTAGGCACCGCGGGAGTCGCCATAGCGAAGGGCCGCCAGCGTCATCTGGTAGCGCTCATCCCAGATCCGCGCGCCCATCTCTTCGGACCAGACCTCCCGGGGGAACCGGGCCAGCTCCGCCCGGGCGAGGGTGTCCATTCCCGTCCGCCGATAGTGGGCCGCCTTCTCGTAGGCGAGGCCCGGCGCCCCGGCCACGGAGGGGGGAAGGGCGTCGGCGAGGGCGAGGGCCGCGGGCGATTTCTGGCGGAAGGCGATCCGGGCCTGGGCCAGGGCCTGCTGGTCAGCCGGCAGGAGGGGGATGAGCTCCCGGGCGGCGGGCCCCTGGGCACCGAAGAGCAGCATGTCGGCGCGCCGGACGTGGTCGTCCTGGGTCAGGACGTCGCCAAACCGGCCCATCATGGTGCGCTGGAGGTCGATATCGATGGGTCGCCCCCGCCAGGCACCCCGGATCAGGTCTGCTGCGGCCCGGCTGTCACCGGCGGCGCGATGTGCGGCGGCCAGGGCCATGACCCCCTGGGGGGTGGCCGGCGGCTCGCGACCGAACCAGGCAATGACCTGGCGAGGCGGCAGGCCGGAGGTCTCGATCAGGCGCTCCGCCGCCTGGCGTCGGCGCGCCGGACGCGGCCATTCGGCCATTTCGCGAAGGGAGCGGTCCACCTCCTCGAAGCCGAGGCTGGGGCCGTTGGTGTCGAGGAGCAGCCAGCGTCCCAGCTGCCGGGCGGCGGGCTCGGAAATCCGGGACAGGGCGTCCTGGGCGCCGCGCACATCGCCCCGCCGGGCATCCCCGATGACCTCCTGCAGGGCGGCCGCGTCAGCGTTGCTGATGTAGGCCGAGCGGGGTGGCTCTGGAAGCACAGGCAACAGGGTTGGGTTCGGAGCCTGGGGGCCTGATGCGGGGGTGGGCGTGGCGGTGACGGGCAGGGGAGCATCGACCGGCGGTGCGCCAGAAATCGCCGGCGCCTGCGCGTCCGAGGCAACCGGGAAAACGCCCAGCCCCACGACCAGGCCGGTCGCGACAATCCGTCTCACCACGCGCTTCAAAATTCCACTCCGCCAGCGGCCTGACCCGAACCCCGACTCAATCGGTTGCGGCGGGGGGGCTGTCAGCCATATTGTCCGCCCCTGACCCTAGGTCGCAACGGGCGGCCGCGTTCTTACGGTATTCTGTATCCCATGTCCGATCCCTTGTTCAGGGGCGTCTTCCCGGCCCTCGTGACCCCCTTTCGGGGTGGCGAGGTCGATGAAGTCGCCTTCATTCGCCTGGTCGAGCGGCAGATCGAGGGCGGCGTGCACGGGCTTGTGCCGGTCGGTACGACAGGCGAGACCGCCACCCTGAGCCATGACGAGCACCGCAGGGTCGTCGAACTCGCCGTCCAGACCGCAGCGGGGCGGGTCCCCGTGATCGCCGGTGCTGGATCGAACTCCACCACCGAAGCCATCGAGCTGGTGCGCCACGCCAAGCAGATCGGCGCCGACGCCGCGCTGGTCGTCACGCCCTACTACAACCGCCCCAGCCAGGAGGGCCTCTACGCCCACTACGCCGCCATCAACGACGCCGTGCAGCTTCCGGTGCTGGTCTACAATGTGCCGACCCGGACCAGCGTCGACATCTCGGACGCCACACTGGCCCGGTTGAGCGCCCTGCCCAATATCGTAGGTGTCAAGGACGCGACCGGCGACCTCGTGCGGGCCACCCAGCAGCGCATTACCTGCGGCCCGGACTGGGTCATGCTGTCCGGCGACGACCCCACCGCCCTTGGCTACATGGCGCATGGCGGCCACGGCTGCATCTCGGTCTCGGCGAATGTCGCGCCGGTCCAGGTCTCCGCCTTCTACGCGGCCGCACTGGCGGGCGACTGGGAAACCGCCCGCCGTTGGCAGGATGGACTGCTGCGCCTGCACCGGGCCCTGTTCACCGATGCCTCACCGTCACCCACCAAGTACGCCCTGTCGCGGCTGGGCCTCTGTGAGGAAACGGTCCGCCTGCCCATCACCCCGGCCTCCGAGACCTCGCGCCGGGAGGTTGATGCCGCCCTCGCCGAGGTCGGCGTCGTCTGACGCCGCCCGCCATGGTCAATCTCATCGCTGAAAACCGCCGCGCGCGATTCGACTACTTCCTCGAGGAAACCTTCGAGGCCGGCCTCGCCCTGACCGGGACGGAGGTGAAGTCCCTGCGTAACGGCCGGGCCAACATCGCCGAGTCCTATGCGGCGGTTGAGGGCCAGGATATCTACCTGATCAACGCCGACATCCCGCCCTACGCCCAGGCCAACCGCTTCAATCATGAGCCCCGCCGGCACCGGAAGCTGCTGTTGCACCGCAAGCAGCTGGACAGCCTGATCGGCTCGGTCCAGCGCGAGGGCCGGACGCTGATCCCGACCAAGCTTTACTGGAACGACAAGGGCCTGGCCAAGCTGGAGCTGGCCCTGGCCAAGGGCAAGAAGCTGCACGACAAGCGCGAGACTTCGGCCGAACGGGACTGGCAGAGGGACAAGGCCCGCCTGCTTCGGGACAAGGGCTGAGGTGAAGGCCGACGGCGTCGCCCGGCTCGAGCGCGCGACCGTAGCGGGCGTTGCGCCGCGCCGGGTGGTGGAGCGGGACGGCTGGATTCTGGGCCTCGACGACGGACCCATGGGTCGCGCCCGCTCTGCGGCGCCCCTCGCGCACGAACCGCCGCCGCCGGTGACCCCGGCCCTGGCTCAGGCCTATGCCGGCGACGGCCTGCCGGCGTCCTTCCGGGTTCCGGACCTCGCCCCCCTGTCTCCCGTGATCCGGCACCTCGCCGAGGCGGGCTATCGTCCCTCGGAGCCGACCTGGATGATGACCGCCGGCTCCGGGGGGGGCTCCAGCTTCGCCAACCCCGGGGTCGGGGGACCCTGGCCGGTCCTGCTGGCGGCGCCGGACGAAGACTGGGTGGCGACCTTCTGCGGACCGGGCTTCGATGCGGATGAGGGCACCCGACGCGTGGCCCAGTTGTCGCGCTCTCCCGGTGCCCGATTTGCGGCCGTTCGCGAGGACGGCCGGACCCTCGCGGTCGGTGTCCTGTCCCGCGCCGGCGGCGTCGGCGGGATCCACGGCATGCGCACCGCGCCCGACCAGAGGGGCAGGGGCCACGCGGGCCGAATCCTCGCGGCCTTCGCCCGACAGGCCGCCGCCTGGGGGCTGGAGGACCTGGTGCTGCAGGTCGAGGCCGGAAACCCGGCCCGCCGCCTCTACCGCGCCGCCGGTTTCACCGAGTTGTGGCGCTACTGGTACTGGCGCTGAG
>CAIZKE010000175.1 GCA_903933475.1 uncultured Alphaproteobacteria bacterium
AGTTCCGCCTCCTGGGGACTGGCCACCACGCCGGCGCAGCCAGCCGCCAGGGCCTGGTGGATCCGGCGCTGGACGAGGCTGCGGGCGCCGGAGCTGTAGCCGATCGCCCTGAGGTCCTCGTCCGACAGGCTGGTCAGGACGGTGACGCCCAGGACCTTCAGGCCCGACCGTCCCACCCCGCGGACCGCCGCCGCCATCACCTGGGGCTCGGCGTGCACGGTCAGCAGGTCGCAGCCGGAGTCCGCGAGGGCTGCCGCCGCCCGCTCGACCGTCGCGCCGATGTCGTGCAGCTTCCAGTCGAGGAAGACCTGCTTGCCCTGGGCCTTTAGCTCCCGGGCCAGCTCCATGCCCCCCCGGGCGAACAGCTCCAGCCCGACCTTGTAGAAACCGACCCGGTCGCCCAGGGTCTCCACCAGGGCGCGCGCCTCCGACAACCCCGGCTGGTCCAGGGGAACGATCAGTCGGGGGTCTGCGGCGAACGTCGTCATCCTGCGGTCTCCGGGGTCGGCGGGGTCGGCGAATTGGAGTATGAGCTTCCCATGATCCCCGACAATTTCGCCGTCAACTTCTTCATCGCCCTGTTCGCCCTGATCGATCCGGTGGGCAATGTGCCCCTGTTTGCCGCGGCGACCCGAGGGCTCAAAAACAGCACGGCGCGGCTGATCTCGGTCTTCGTGTCCCTGTTTGTCATGGGCTTCCTGATCTTCTTCTACTTCACGGGCCTGAGCCTGCTGGCCTTCTTCGGGATCTCCCTGCCCGCCTTCCGGATCGCCGGCGGCATCCTGCTCCTGCTCCTCGGCCTCGACATGACGCGGAACGACTTCACCGCCGCAATGGCGCCCGGAGGCGAGGAGCCTATCGAGGGTGGCCAGACCGCCCAGGCCCGCAAGCGGTTCGAGGCCATGATCGTGCCCTTCGCCATGCCCCTGCTGATCGGGCCCGGCGCCATCTCCACGGTGATCATCTACGCCAGTGAGGCCCGGGACTACGGCATGGTCGGCGTGTTTACCGGGGTCGGTGTGATCGCCCTGGTCGCCCTTTCGACCATGCTGTCCTTCTGGGCGACCCCGATCATCTCGCGCCTGCTGGGGCGGATCGGCCTGGCCATCGTGGTCCGGGTCCTGGGGCTGATCCTGTGCGCCATGGCGGTCCAGTTCATCCTCTCGGGGATCGCAGACTCCACCCACGGCCTGATCCTCGACGCGGCCTCCAAGCCCTACCAGTCCTGAGGCCGTCAGGTTTTCCGGAACCGGCCGCCCTGGGACTCCATCAGAGCCAGGGCCCAGTCTTCCGGCATGAGCCTGGCGAGGGCGGCTATGGTCTTGTTCGGCGCGCCGGGCACACAGACCGGACGGTTGGCCTCCAGGGCCTCCAGGCCGGCCTCCGCCACTTCGTCGGCACCCATCCACAGCCAGTCCGGCGTCGACTTTCGGGTCGTCTCGCGGGTGCCGTTCACGTCGTGGAATTCCGACCAGGTGAACCCCGGGCACAGGGCGCTGACCTGGACCCCTGAGCCGGTGGTCTCCAGGTGAAGGCTCTGCGAGAAGCGGATCAGGTAGGCCTTGGTCGCCGCATAGAGGGTGTGCCCGCGGGCACCGGGCAGGAGGCCCGCCAGGGAGGCCACGTTCAGGACCCGCCCAAAGCGACGCTCGGTCATGTCGGGCAGCAGCCGATGGGTGAGTTCGGTGGGGGCGTGCAGCATCACCTGCAGGAAGTCGGCCTGTTCCTGCCAGCCGGTCTCAACGAAGACGCCGGGAAGGCCGTAGCCCGCGTTGTTCACCAGGACGTCAATGTCGCGTCCCGCCGCCTCCACGGCAGCCAGCAGGCGCGCCGGGGCGGCCGGGTCCGCCAGGTCCTCGGGGATGACCAGGGATCCGGCCCCGAACCTCAGGCGCAGTTCATCGGCCAGGGCGTCCAGGCGCTCCTGGCGGCGCGCCGTGAGGGCGAGGTCATAGCCGCGGGCGGCCAGGCCTCGAGCGAGGGCGGCGCCGATCCCGGCGGAGGCGCCGGTCACCAGGGCGAGTCGTCGGTGCATGCCGTCTCCTGTCAGCTTGCAGTCAGGGTGGCGAAGCGCAGCCTGAGGTTCAACCCCCAAGCTCGGGGGAAACGCCGCCTCGCCCCGCGGGCTGGGGTCGCGCCCCGGCGGCCGCCTCCGCCCGGACCCGGCGGCGGACCGTGGCGGCGACTGGCCGGGGCTGCAGGGCCAGGGTCTGCTTGACCGCCTCCATGAGGATCAGGCCCGAGGCCGGTCGCCAGAGCCGCGAGCCGACCAGTTCGAATCCCTCCGCCCACCCAGCCAGCGCTGGGATAGGGGGAACATAGAGGGCTCGGGTCCAGCCGGTGGGTGCCAGCCCCGCATCCTCCAGTCGCCGGGCCAGCTGGCGGCGGCTGTAAGGCCTGCCATGCCCGAAGGGCGTCGACTCGAACGGCGCCCAGGGCCCGTTCCGGGCAGCGGCTACGGCGATCAGGCGCCCGGCGGGGGCAAGTACCCGCACAGCCTCACGCAGCAGGGCCTCCGGGTCAGGGCTCTCCTCCAGGGCGTGCACCATGAGGATCCGGTCGAATCGGGCGTTGGGGAAGGGCAGGGCGTCTTCCGCCGTCAGGACTGCGCGGCTTCTGCGCCCGGTGGGCCAGGCGTGCGCGCCCTGCCCGGAGGGCATGGCCGCCACCGCCCGCCCGGCGTCTTCGGACAGGGCCTCAAGGTAAGGTGCCGCGTAGCCCGCGCCCAGCATCTCCAGGTCCCGGGTTGCGCCCCAGGTCTCTCGGATCTTGCGGGTCGCCATGTCCCGGGCTGCCTGGCCCAGGGGCGAGGCGTAGAAGGCCGCCAGATCAGAGATGTCTTGCCGCATGACGCAGATTTAGGCCTAGTCGCGCCCGACCGCGAGCCCCGGAAAGTCCGGAAGGCGCGGCGGAGGAAGGTCGCCATGACCCTGACCGTTCATCAGTTCCCCTGCCTGTCTGACAATTACGGCTATCTGATCCGCGACGAGGCCTCGGGCCGGACCGCCTGCATCGACACGCCGGACGCCACCGCCGTCCTGGCCGAGCTGGGGCGGTTGGGCTGGAAGCTGGACCTTGTCCTGAACACCCACTGGCACGCCGACCACGCCGGCGGGAATGCCGAGGTCAAGGCCGCCACCGGCTGCGAGCTCCTGGGTCCCGCCGAGGTTTCGGGGCGGTTCCCTGTGGACCGCGTCCTGTCTCCCGGCGAGACGATGAGCCTGGGCGGAACAGTATTCGAAGTCCTGGAGTCCGGTGGCCATACCCTCGGCCACATCGCCTTCCACGCACCGGAGGCGGGCGTCGCCTTCGTGGGCGACACCCTTTTCGCCCTGGGCTGCGGGCGGATGTTCGAGGGCTCGCCCGCACAGATGTGGTCCAGCCTGCAGCGCCTCGCGGCCCTGCCCGACGCGACCCGCGTCTACTGCGCGCATGAGTACACGGCCTCGAACGCCCGGTTCGCCCTGTCGGTGGATCCGGATCCGGCTGTGCGGGCCCGGGCCGACGCCGTCTTCGCCGCCCGCGAGCGGGGTGAGCCCACCGTGCCCAGCACCATAGGCGAGGAGAAGGCTACCAATCCTTTCCTGCGCGCGCCGCACCTGCGGCCAGGGCTGCCCCCGCATGACGCCTTTGCCGCCCTGCGCGCCGAGAAGGACAGCTTCCGGGGCTAGCGGATTCCCGCCGCCGCCAGTATGCGGTCGGAGGAGGGGCGGCCTGACATGCCCTGCCCGGGTGCCACGGTGATCTCGATCACCCCCCGCCGGAGGTCGGCCCGGGCCTGGCGGCCCTCGACCAGCCGTACTCGCTTCACGGTCATTAGGATCTCCTGGCCGTCCTGCAGCCGGGTCAGGCGGAGGATGGCCTCTGCGGCGACCATGGCCGCGTCCGCTGTCAGGGCCGAGGACGCCGGCGAGGCGTCAGCCTCGAAGGGGATCAGCCGCCGGGCGGCCCGGGTCGCGCGGGTGCTGGCCTGGGCTAGGCGCTCCAGCAGCTGCTGTGGCCCCAGGGGCGTCATGCGCAGGGTCTGGCCGGCGCCGGAAAGGGCCACCGGCAGGCCTTCGGGCCGGTCAAATGTAAAGACGGTCAGCCCGCCGGTCCGGTTGGCCCTCAGGATCGGCTCGCCCAGGTCGTTCAGGTAGAGGATGTCCCCTCGCGGCGCGGGCTGGGCCCTGAGGACCCAGACCTCGGGGCTGCGGTCGAACTTCACCAGGGGTACGGTCTGGCTGCGGTCGAAGGTGAAGCGCACCCCCGTCTCACTGATGTAGCGGGCCACCACCGGCGCGCCCGGAGCTCCGGCCTGGACGCCGCCCGGGCTGAACAGGACGCCGCGCCCCACGGTCAGGGACTGGGCATTGGCCGACGCTGCGCAGGCCGCCGAAAGGGCGACCAGCAACAGGAGTCGCCTGTCTGGAAATCGGGATTTGTCCATCAGCACCGGCTAGTGCACGGCGACTGGGGCGGATTTTGGACGCTGTACCGCCCCCACCCCCTGGATCCGCCTCCCATACTGGTCTCGTCCTCAGCCGGCCATGTACTGGCCGCCGTTGAGCGACAGGGTCGAGCCGGTAACGAAGCCGGCATGCTCGCCCGTCAGGAAGGCCACCATGTCGGCGATCTCCTCGCCCCGGCCAAGCCGTCCCACGGGGATCTGGGCGATGATCGAGGCCAGCACGGCCTCGGGCACAGCCTGCACCATCTCGGTGTCGATATAGCCCGGACAGATGCAGTTCACCGTCACGCCCTTGCGCGCATTCTCAAGCGCCAGGGCCTTGGTGAAGCCGATCATCCCGGCCTTGGCGGCGGCGTAGTTGGTCTGGCCCACCTGGCCCTTCTGGCCATTGATCGACGAGATATTGACGATCCGGCCCCACTCGCGTTCGCGCATCCCCTCGATGACCTGCCGGGTCATGTTGAAGACCGAGTCCATGTTCACCCGGATCACATCCGACCACTGTGTTGGCGACATCTTGTGGAAGGCTCCGTCGCGGGTGATGCCGGCGTTGTTCACCAGGATATCCACCGGTCCCAGCTCGGCCTCCACCGCGCGCACCGCGCGGTCGCAGTCCTCGAAGGCGCCCACATTGCCCTTCACCACCATCACGCCCAGTTCCCGGGCGCAGGCCTGGGCGGCCTCCTCGTTGCCGGAATAGCCGGCGGCCACCTTCATGCCGTCGGCCGTCAACCGCTCACAGATCGCGCGGCCTATGCCCCGCGTGCCTCCCGTCACGAACGCCACCCTCGCCATCGCCGCCTCCTGTTCCTGCCCTTAAGCCTCAGACCTGTTCAACGCAGAGGGCGACGCCCATGCCGCCGCCGACGCACAGGGTCGCCAGACCGCGGGCCGCGCCCGACCGCTTCATCTGGTAAAGCAAGGTGGTCAGGATCCGCGCGCCGGAAGCGCCGATGGGATGCCCGATGGCGATGGCCCCGCCGTTCACGTTCACCTTGTCCGGGTCCAGGCCCAGCTCGCGCACGACGCACAGGGCCTGGGCAGCGAAGGCCTCGTTGGACTCCACCAGATCCAGGTCGGCGGCACTCCAACCGGCCCGCTCGAGGGCCTTCCGGGTCGCCGGGATCGGGCCCGTCCCCATGATCTGCGGATCGACGCCCGCCTGCGCCCAGGAGGCGATCCGGGCCAGAGGCGCGAGGCCCCGCGCCCGGGCGTCCGCCGCCGACATCAGCACCAGGGCTGCGCCGCCATCATTGATGCCCGAGGCGTTCGCCGCGGTGACCGTCCCGTCCTTGGTGAAGGCCGGGCGCAAGCCGGAAATGGCGTCCAGGGTCACCCCGTGGCGGATGAATTCGTCCTGGTCGACGAGGGTGTCGCCCTTGCGGCCCTTGATCGTCACCGGAACGATCTCGTCGGCGAACCGGCCGGACGTCTGAGCTGCCTCAGCCCGGTTCTGCGAGGTCACGGCGAACCGGTCCTGGTCCTCGCGGGTGATTTGCCAGCGAGCGGCGATGTTCTCGGCGGTCTGGCCCATATGGTAGCCGTGGAAGGCATCCCACAGGCCGTCCTTGATCATGGTGTCCACCAGGGCGAGGTCACCCATCTTCTGGCCACCGCGCAGCTGCTGGGCGTGGGGCGCCTGGCTCATGCTCTCCTGGCCCCCGGCCACCACCACCCGTGCCGCGCCATCGGCAATCTGCTGGGCGGCCAGGGCCACCGCGCGCAGGCCCGACCCGCAGAGCTGGTTCAGGCTCCAGGCCGGTGCCTCCACCGGGATCCCGGCCCCGATCGCGGCCTGTCGCGCCGGTCCCTGGCCCGCCCCGGCCTGCAGAACCTGGCCCAAGATGACCTCGTCCACGTCAGCGGCGGCCACCCCAGCCCTGGCCAGGGCCCCAACGATGGCGGTGCGTCCCAGTTCCTGGGCGGGCAGGCTGGAAAGGGCGCCGTTGAAGGACCCGACGGGGGTCCGCGCGGCGGAAACGATGACGATGTCGCTCATCGGAGGTCTCCTGGATGGGGCCGGCGGCGACCAGACCAGCGGTCGCCAGCTTCGCTCTTCAGAAGACGCTCGCATCGGCAATACTGCAATGCAATAGTGGATCCTCTGGCGCGGTTTCGCGCAGGAAGGAACCGGAATGGCCAACGCGAAGGGCGCCAGGACGGGCGATGGCCCGGTCATCATCAAGAAGTACGCCAACCGCCGACTCTACAACACGGCGTCTAGCGCCTACGTCACCCTCGAGCACCTCGCCGAGATGGTGCGCAAGGGTGTCGACTTCGTCGTCTACGACGCGAAGACCAACGACGACATCACCCGGTCCGTGCTCGCCCAGATCATCTTCGACGAGGAAGGCCGGTCCGAGAGTCTTCTGCCCATCCAGTTCCTGCGCCAGCTGATCGGCTTTTACGGCAACTCCATGCAGGCCTTCCTGCCCTCCTACCTGGAACTGTCCCTGGCCTCCTTCGCCGATCAGCAGGAGCGCCTGCGGCAGCAAATGACCGGTGCCACTCCAGCGGCCGGGCTCGCCGTCTACGAGGAGCAGGTGAAGAAGAACATGGTCCTGTTCAGCCAGGCCATGCAGATGTTCTCGCCATTCGCCTACGGCAAGCCCGAGGCTCAGGCAGCGCCCGCCGCCGAGGCTCCGCCCCCCGCATCCCCCGCCTCCGAAGACGCCATCGCCGACCTCAAGCGGCGGATGGAGGAGATGGCCGCCCAGATCGACAGGCTTGCTTCTGGACGATGACCGGGCCGATTGATCCCATTCGCAGGTCGCGGCGGACCCGAGACGCCCGAAGCCCGTCTGTCGAGCCTGTCCTCGCGTTACCGAACCCCAACGCCGGCGCCGGCCGGACGGATCGCGTCAAGCCGCCTCCCGAGGCTCCCCTCGCCGAAGGCGCTGCGGTGCTCAGCGCCCACCTACTTGGGCAGGAAGGTGCCCGCCGGGGCCTGCGCGGCGGCGCCCCCGTTCTGGATGAAGCCCGCTCGGCCTATGAGACCGCCGAGTGGTCCGGCGGTGCGGATCGCCGCAAGAAGAAGGGACGCAAGGCACGCATCAAGACCTGATCCGCTCCGGCGAAATCCGCCGACCGGTCAGGATTGCCGCCGCCAAGGCGGCCTGTGTCCGCGGAAAAGCCCTGGTTTCTGGAGGCACCCGGTCTGGCCCGGGGCTTGCAACAGGGTTGGCGAGATCCTCTCCGGAGCCCCGCCATGCCCGCCATAGTCGCCCGTGCCCTGGATGTCGCCCTCGTCGTGGCCATTCTGACCGCCTTTACCTGACGGCCCGTCCGTCCTGCGGCGGCCTCAGAGTTCGGTGACGGCGCCTGGGCGACGGGCCCGGGACTGCAGCCACATCACGCCCCAAAGGTCCGAGATCGAGGCCCAGAGCCGTCCGAGGTTGGTGTACTTCGACGATCCGGTCGTGCGCGGCCTGTGCCCCACAGGCAGGAAGGCCGTCGAATACCCCTCGCGCAGCATCAGGGCCGGCAGGTAGCGATGGATGTGGTCGAAGTAGGGAAGCCTCAGGAAGGCCTCCCGCCGGAAGGCCTTCAAGCCGCAACCCGTATCGTTCGCCGTATCCCGGAGCAGGCGCTTGCGCACGCCATTACCAATGCGCGAGGCGACCTTCTTGGCGGCGCTGTCCTGTCGGCGCACCCGCTCGCCTCCCACCAGGGCCAGTTCCGGTGGACCCGACTTCAGGGCCTCGACCAGTTTCGGCGCATCTGCGGGATCGTTCTGCCCGTCGCCGTCCAGGGTGACGATGATGTCGCCACGGGCCGCGAGCACGCCTGTCCGGACGGCCCGGCTCTGGCCTGCGTTGGCGCCGTGGCCCAGCACCCTCAGCGTCGGGATCTCGGCCTTGAGGGCCAGCAGGCGGGCCCGGGTGTCGTCCCGGCTGCAGTCGTCAACGAACAGGATTTCAAGACTGTGCCCGGCGAAGGCGGCGGCGATTTCGCGGGCCAGGTCGGCGGCGGCACCAGACTCATTGAACACCGGAACCACCACCGACACCTCGGGCTGCGTGGGCGTCCGGCGTCCTTCAGTGGCGGGCTTTGCGGGGGCCATGGGCATGTCCCTTCCTACGAGGTTTCAGGCCTCAAGGGAAACGACGCCGCTTCCGGATCGTGCTAACCAGATCCGCATGTGGCTGGCGAACATCATCGACGCCTTCCGGCGGCCCGGCGGCTGGCGGGGTCCGGCGGTCGCCGCCGTGTTCACCCTTCTGGCCGGCATGCCCGGCTTCCTGGCCCTGCCGCCCCTCGACCGGGACGAGGCCCGGTTCGCCCAGGCCACCGCCCAGATGCTCGAGCAGGACGACTATGTGGTCATCCGGTTCCAGGACCAGCCGCGCTTCAAGAAGCCGGTCGGCATCCACTGGATGCAGGCCCTGGCGGCATCGGCCTTCGGCGACGCGGCGCTGAGGGACATCCGGCCCTACCGCCTGCCCTCCCTGCTCGGTGCCATGCTGGCCGCCGCCGCCTGCGTCTGGGGCGCCGCCGGCCTCTTCAGCCGGGGCGTGGCCCTCATGTCCGGGCTGATGCTGGGAAGCGGGCTTCTGCTGTCCACCGAGGCCTTCATCGCCAAGACCGATTCCATGCTGACGGGGCTCACAGTCCTTTGCCTGGCGGCCTTGGCGCGTCTCTATGCGGAGGCCCGGGGTGGCGCGCCTGCGGGTCGCCTTGCCGTTCCCCTGTTCTGGCTGGCCCTCGCCCTGGCCATCCTGGTCAAGGGCCCCATCACCCCGCTCATCGTCGGGCTCGCCGCCCTGACCCTGCGGCTGGTTGACCGCCGGCCCCTGACGTCGCGGCCTATCGGCTGGGCCTGGGGGCTGATCCTCCTGGCCTTAGTCATCGGCCCCTGGGCCTGGGCGGTCACGGTGGCGACGGATGGCGCCTTCTGGGCCGCGGCGATCGGCGGCGACCTCGCCCCCAAGCTGGCCGGAGGGCACGAGACCCACGGCGCGCCGCCCGGCTTCCACGCCCTGGCCCTTCCCCTTCTGGCCTTTCCCGCCACCCTCCTGCTTCCGGCCGCGGCGGTGGTCGCCTGGCGGCGGCGGCGCGAGCCGGGGGTCCGTTTCGCCCTGGCCTGGCTGGTTCCCGGCTGGATCCTTTTCGAGGCCACTCCCACCAAGCTTCCCCACTATGTCCTGCCCCTCTATGCGCCCCTGGCCTGGCTTTGCGCCGCAGGTCTGGCGGAGGCGGCAACGCCTTGGGTGCGGCGGATCGGGGCTGGCCTTCACCTTGTGGCGGGAAGTCTCCTGGCGGCGGTCGCCCTCGGCCTCGCCCTCACCTATGGCGATGCCTGGGACCTCCCGGCCGCCATCCTGGCGGCGGTCCTCTTTGCCCTTGCCGCCGGCGCCGGTGCCCTGTTCCTCCTGCGGGGCCGGGTCTTCCGCGCCCTGGCCTGGGCCCTGCCCGCCGGGGTCCTGGCGCATGGTGCCCTGACCGGCCTCCTGGCGCCGGGTCTGGAGCCCCTCATGTTGTCCAGCCGGACAACGGAGGTCCTGGCCCGGGCGCGGCTCCTTCCCGCCCAGGGCGTGCTCCCCGGCCCCGTGGCCATTGCCGGCTATGCCGAGCCCAGCCTGGTCTTCAAGGTGGGAACCGACACCGGACTGGGTGACGCCGCCGATGCCGCCAGGGCCCTGGCTTCGGGCCGGGCGGCGGTGGTCGAGGGCCGCGAGCAGCCCGCCTTCCGCGCCGCCCTCGCCCGGAACGGCGTCACGCCCGTCGAGGTCGGTCGGGTGAGCGGCCTGAACTATTCCAACGGCGACGCGACCGAGCTTACGATCTACGCCCCGCCCCCGGAGGTCCGCCCATGAGCCGCTTCATCGAGGTCGTCGAGGTGGGGCCGCGCGACGGCCTGCAGAACGAGAAGGTCGCCCTGACCCCCGCCCAGAGGGTCGAATTCATCCACCGCCTGGAGGGTGCCGGCGCCCGGCGGATCGAGACCGTCTCCTTCGTCAATCCCGCCCGGGTCCCGCAGATGGCCGGTGCCGAGGAGGTCTGCGCCGCCCTTCCGGCCGAGCCGCTGAGGTCGCGGATCGGCCTGGTCCTCAACATGCGCGGCTGGGACCGGGCGGTCTCGACGGGCTGTGACGAGGCCAATGTGGTGGTCTGCGCCACCGACGCCTTCGGGATCCGCAACCAGGGCGCGGACACCCGGGCCCAGATGGACACCCTGGCTGCCATCGCCGGCCGGCGGGCGACCGAGGGCGGACCCCGCCTGTCGGTGACCTTTTCTGTCGCCTTCGGCTGTCCCTTCGAGGGTGAGGTCGATCCTGCGCGGGTGGTCGACCTGGTCCGCGAGGCAGCGGGCCTGCCCCTCGATGAGATCGCCCTGGCCGACACCATCGGGGTCGCCGATCCCTGGGCCGTCCGGCGCCTGGTGGAGTCCTGTCGGGCCGTCCTTGGGCCCCAAAGGCTGCGCCTGCACTTCCACGACACCCGCAACACCGGCCTGGCCAACGCCTTTGCCGGGGTGGAGGCGGGTGTGGACGTCCTTGACGCCAGCTGCGGCGGCCTTGGCGGCTGTCCCTTCGCGCCCAACGCCACAGGCAATATCGGGACCGAAGACCTGGTCTACATGCTCGAGCGGGCGGGCTTCTCGACCGGCTACGACCTGCCGGCCCTGATCTCGACCTCTGGGTGGATCTGCAGCCTCCTGGGCAAGACCCCGACTGCCGCGGTCACCCGCGCCGGCCTCTTCCCCCTCCCGGCCTGAGGTCGGCCCGGCTCAGGCCGGGGGCCGCCCGAGACGCCAGAAGACCGGACGGACCACGGCGGCGGCGACGATGAAGGGGGCCAGCCCTAAGGCCGCAAGGGTCTCGAGGGGCGTGCTTGCGCGCTTTCGGAAGAAACGGGCCAGGCCGCAACCCTTGGCGTACTCGACCCTGAGGGGATTGGCCCGGCTGGTATGTCCGACATGGACCACCTCCGCCTCGGGCTGGAAGACCACCTGGCCGCCAGCCTGGCGGATGCGCCAGCACAGGTCGATGTCCTCGACATGCAGGAAGTAGCCCTCGTCGAATCCGCCGATCGCAGCGAAATCGTCCCGGCGGATGGCGAAGCAGGCTCCCGATACGGTCGGAGCCTCGATGACCTCGAGCGGCGCCGGTTCATCCTCCAGGTGGACCTCGAAGCGCTTCAGGCCTGGGATCCGGCTGGCCAGGGTGGACAGGCTCAGGAAGGTCGAGAGCGGGGTGATCTCACCCCGTCGCCCGCCCCTCTGTTCTGAGCCGTCGGGATTCAGGATCCGGGCGCCGACCAGGCTGGGCGAGGGCCGGCCCTCGAGGGCGCGGGCGAGGGCTGCCACCCCGCCGGGGCCCAGGAAGGCGTCCGGGTTGAGGAAGACCAACAGCTCGCCCCGGGCGGCGTGAGCGCCAAGGTTGGCGCCGCTGGCGAAGCCCACATTTCCCTGGCCCGATACCAGCCGCACCCTTGGGTTCTTCGCGGCCAGGCCGGCCAGGCGTTCAGCGTCCCCGGACGTGGAGCCATTGTCGACGATGACCACCTCGCCCACGTCCGCCTGGGACAGGGCGCTCTCGATGGAGGGGAAGAGGGACTCCCCGGTCATGTAGGCCACGAGCACGACGGAGGCCCCCGCGTTCAACGCAGGGGCCGCCAGCTTGGGATCTGGACCGGATCGACCCAGCATCAGCCTCTCGGGGTGCCGCGGGCAAGGTCAGGCGGGACCGCTTCCGCGACCAGGGCGGCCACCGCTTCGTCCAGGGGCAGGACGGTCTGGCCTTCGCTGCCCAGCCTGCGGATGGCCAGGGCGCGGGTCTCGGCCTCCCGGCGACCGACCGCGGCGATCACCGGGGTCTTGGCCAGGCTGTGCTCGCGGACCTTGTAGTTGATCTTCTCGTTGCGCAGATCGAGCTCGACCCTCAGGCCTGCCGCCGACAGGGTTGCAGCGACCTCCCGGGCATAGTCGTCGGCGTCCGAGGTGATCGAGGCCACCACCGCCTGGGTGGGTGCCAGCCACAGGGGGAAGGCCCCGGCGTAGTTCTCGATGGTCACGCCCAGGAAGCGCTCCATGGACCCGCAGATCGCCCGGTGCAGCATGACCGGCCTCTGCTTGGAACCGTCCTCGGCCACATACTCGGCGTCGAGGCGCTCAGGCAGGACGAAGTCCAGCTGCAGGGTGCCGCACTGCCAGGTCCGGCCGATGGCATCGCGCAGGTGGAACTCCAGCTTGGGGCCATAGAAGGCGCCCTCCCCCGGCAGGGGCTCGACCTCCATGTTGACCGCCTGGCGGGCGGCCCGGTCCAGCTTGGCCTCGGCGATGTCCCAGACTTCGTCGGACCCGGCGCGGACCTCGGGTCGCAGGGCCAGCTTCACGCTGTGCAGGTCGAGGCCGAAGTCGGAATAGACCGAGTTCAACAGCTTCACGAACTTGGTCGTCTCCGCCTCGATCTGGTCCTCGCGGCAGAAGATGTGGGCGTCGTCCTGGGTGAAGGCGCGCAGGCGCATGATGCCATGCAGGGCACCGGACGGCTCGTACCGGTGGCAGGCGCCGAACTCGGCCATGCGGAGCGGCAGGTCGCGGTAGCTCTTTTGGCCGTAGTTGAAGATCTGGACGTGCCCCGGGCAGTTCATGGGCTTAACGGCCAGCTCCTCGCCTTCCGTCGTCTCGCACGTGAACATGTTCTGGCCGAACTTCTCCCAGTGGCCGGACTTCTCCCAGAGTCCCCGGTCCATGATCTGGGGCGCCTTGACCTCGACATAGCCGTCTACCTCCACGCGGCGGCGCATGTAGGCCTCCACCGTGCGGTAAAGGGTCCAGCCCTTGGGATGCCAGAAGATCATCCCCCGGGCTTCTTCCTGCAGGTGGAAGAGGTCCATGGCCCGGCCGATCCGGCGGTGGTCCCGGCGCTCGGCCTCCTCGATCCGCTTCAGGTAGGCTTCCAGGTCCGCCTCGCTGGCCCAGGCCGTGCCGTAGATGCGCTGCAGCTGGGCGTTGCGGTGGTCGCCGCGCCAGTAGGCGCCCGCCAGCTTGGTCAGCTTGAAGGCCTTGCCCACATGCCGGGTCGAGGGCAGGTGCGGACCCAGGCACAGGTCCTTCCAGCTGCCCTGCCGGTAGACGGTGATGACCTCGTCCTCGGGCAGGTCGGAGATGATCTCGGCCTTGTAGGCCTCGCCGATCCCCTTGAAGTGGGCGATGGCCTCGTTGCGGTCCCAGACCTCCCGGACGATCTTCTCGTCCCGGTCGACGATCTCGGCCATCCGCGCCTCGATGGCGCCGAGGTCATCCAGCGAGAAGGGCTCGTCCCGGGCGAAGTCGTAATAGAAGCCGTCCTCGATGGCCGGTCCGATGGTCACCTGGGTTCCCGGGAAAAGCTCCTGGACCGCCTGGGCCAGCACATGGCTGGCGTCGTGGCGAATTACCTCCAGGGCGTGGGGGCTCTCGCGCGTCAGGATCTCGAAGGTCCCGCCGCCGGGCAGGGGGCGGTCAAGGTCCAGGAGCTGGCCGTCCAGGCGTACCAGCAGGGCGCGCTTTTCCAGCGACTTGGCGATGGAGGCGGCGACGTCGCGGCCTCTGGCGCCCGCGTCGAAGGCCCGCTTGGAGCCGTCGGGGAAGATGAGTTCGATCATGGCTTGGTCTGTCCGTTTTGGAGCCCCCCGGCGTCGCCAGCAGCGATCGGCGCGGGGATCCGGGGCGGAACGGGGTCGTAGCCCGTCCCGCCCCAGGGATTGCATCGACACAGTCGGCTGGCCGCCAGTCCGGCGCCTTTCCAGGGACCATGCGTGATCAGGGCGTCTGCCGCGTAATCCGAACAGGTCGGAAGAAACCGGCACTGGCGCCCGATCAGGGGCGAGAGCGTCAGTTTGTAGGTGCGGTGGGCACCCCTGACGCAGTGTTCGTAGAAGGTCATGCCGGCTCGCAGGCTTCCGATTTCCGCCTGCGCTTATCCCGCGGAGTCTGCGGGATCAAGCCGCGCCGGCGGGGCTAGTTCGGGCCCGGCCCCTGCGGACGGCCTCGAGTGCGGCCTCGAAGGCCAGCAGGGTCGAGGCGTGCCGGGCGGGGTAGTCCTTGACCGGGGCGAGCATGGCGAGATCCGAAAAGCGTCCTGCGGGCGCAGGGCCGTCAGCCTTCAACATAGAGCGGAAGGCGCCGGTCGCCAACTCAAGGTCTTCCTGGCTGGCACCGATCACCCCGGCGCCGAGGATGGCGGCCGAGGCCTGTCCCAGGGCGCAGGCCTTCACCTCCTGGGCGAAACGGTCGATCCGCCCCGATGCGTCCAGGCCGACGTCCACCGTCACCCGGCTTCCGCAGAGCCGCGAGCTCTTCTCCGCCGAGCCGTCGGGGGCCTCGAGCCGGCCCAGGTGCGGAAGGTTGGCGGCCAGGGCTAGCACCTTCGCTGAGTAGATGTCGTCGATCATGGCGCTGCGGGCGGGGCTCCGCCCCGTTCCGCCAAAAGCTGGCCCGCACGCTCGATAAGGGCTTCGTTCATGGCGCGGAATCCGTCCAGGTGGGCCGTCCGGTTGGCCTTGAGATGCCGCTTGGCCAGCAGTCCGGTGAAGATCTCGCCGTTTGAGACGATGCAGCCGGTGGCGCTGACGATGTCGACCTCGATGTATCGGACGCTCTTGACCCAGCCATCTGACCGGCTGTCCCGCCAGTGGATCTGTTCGAGGGGCATCCATTCCAGCACCACGGGTCTGGCCTCCCGGGTCGTTCGGCCCGGCAGGGCCTCGGTCAGCTCCAGTTGGGCGCCGATCCGGATCTCTCCCCGGGACTTGGGATAAAGGGGGTTCCAGGCGCTCCATCCGTCGACGTCGCTCAGCAGTTCCCAGAGGATTTCCGGGGCGACCTGGACGCCGATCCGGTGCTCGATCTTCAGGGGCGCGGTGCCGCCAGCCGACGGCTTGGGGCCGCGGGATTTCATCCCGAACACGGGCGGCGGGCGGATCGCCATCAGGTCCTCTCCTTCAGTCTCCAGGTCGCGCCGGACGCACTGTCCATGACCTCGACGTTCAGGGCGGCCAGTTCGTCGCGGATACG
>CAIZKE010000176.1 GCA_903933475.1 uncultured Alphaproteobacteria bacterium
CTTTGAGGCCGAGGTTGACCGCGCCGAGGCGTTCACCTCGCCGAGGGCCAGCCGCAGCCGGTCGAATCGCGCCGAGCCGACATAGTTCACGACCTCGGCGACGCCGGAGCGGAAGGTTTTCTGGAGCTGGGCCTTGTCTGCGGTCGAAATCGACTTGGCCTTGGCATTGTCGACGAGCTGGGAGAGCGTGTTCAGGCCGTTGTAGAGGGCAAACAGCTTCTTGTAGTCCGAACTGGCGTTCGGCATGTCCAGGAGCGCAGCATCCTCATTGATGAAGCTGGAGCCCCCTTTGAGGACCTGCTTTGCCGCCTCGGAGAGGCGCGAGGCATCGTTTGCGGGATTGGCCTGGGCCCCAGGCGACCAGGGCGCCGTCGGCGCATACTTCCGGGTCGCGGTAGCGCCAGACTGCGCGCCATAGGCATTTGAAAGCGTATCGGCGGAAATCCCCTGCCCCACCCCGGCGAGGGAATTGAATCCACCCGACTGCCCCGAAGGGAACAGCAGCCCGAGGGAGCTGGCCGAGAAATTCCGGATCGAGGTCACAGAACCCGCCTCACCGACGCCTGGATTGCGCCGCAACTAACATCCTTAAAGCGCAAGCCTTAAGGAGTCCTCACCCGTCAGGATCCCCCACGGAACAGGGACAGGATGATGTTCGGCGACTGGTTGGCGATGGACAGGGCCTGGGCGCCGAGCTGTTGCTGGACCTGGAGGGCCTGCAGCCGGGCGCTTTCCTTGGCCAGGTCGGCGTCCACCAGGTTGCCAATGCCGGCCTCGATGGAGTCCGAGAGCTTTCCCACAAAGGTATTGTGGTTCTCGATCTGCCTCACCTGAGCACCCATCTTGGCCAGCGCCAGGCTGACATTCCCGATGGAAGCCTGCAGTTGACTCAGCGCGGTAGAGGCCAGGGTTGTGCTGGTAATGGACGAGGTCGACGCCAGGGTGATGATGGTGGCGCCGAGAGTAAGATCCTGGTTCGCGAGGGTCACGTAGGACGAGGCACCCGCGTCCGCCAGGAACTTCAGCCCGCCCGGCAGGGAGTTATCCAGCAGATCCGCCCCGTCGAAGGAGGCGTTGCGGATGACCTGGGAGATCTGGGAGAGCAGGGCCTTGAAGTCTGCGTCGAGGGCGTTTCGGGAAACCGTGGTGAGAGAAGAGTCCTGGGCGGCGACCACCTTTTCCTTCATCTGGACCAGGAGTTCCGAGATCGACTGGCCAGCGGTGAGTGCGACGTCGCCGATCGACTGCGCACGATTGAGCCCCATCTTGACCGAAGCCAGGCCGCCAATATCTGCGCGCTGATTCTGGGCGATCGCCCAGATCGCCGAATTGTCCTTCGAAGTGGAAATCCGCAGGCCGGTGCCGATTTTGTTTTGCGTGGCCCCGAGCTTGTCGCTGGTTGCATTCAGGTTCTGCAAGGCGACCATGGCCGACTTGTTGGTATTGATCGTCAGCGACATTTCGCCCTCCTCGACGTGTCAGCCGCCTGAGTCTTGTTCCGACTCGGGCATGCTGAGCCCTTCTAGACACCTCCTTATCTCTGGAACGTGGTTTGCAAATGGTTAACGCGCAAACCCAAGCGGCCGCAGCCGGTGAACCGGTGCGGTCAGGGTCGTCACGTCCTGCGCCGAAGCGCAGGCTCAGGCTCAGGCGACGGTGCTGATCACCACGCCTGCGGTGTATCTCTGCTCGCTCATCATCTTCAGGATCTCTTCCACCGGATATTGCGAGACGATTTCGCCGGTGCGGCGATCGATGGTCTTGTAGACGTACGAACTCCCGTGGGGCTCAATCACGAGGCGCAGGTCCGCAGAGGGCGCTGGCGTGTATGAGGGAACCGAGAGCTCGGCACGGTCCGTGGACGCCGCAGGCCGGGCCTGCGGTTGGCCAGAAGACAAGTCTGGCGACACCGGAACTGGACTGAGTTTACTTTCCATAGCTCCTATCTCCGACCAAGGTTGGGTACCGAAGGGTGACGGCTTCCGGGACGACGCCAGGCGCCGCCCCGGAACCACCGCGCGCCGCCGGAGCGACGCGCGGCCCGTCACCTATCGGAAGAGGCTCAGCAGGGACGACGGTCCCTGGTTGGCGATCGAGAGCGCCTGGAAGCCGAGCTGCTGCTTGGTCTGCAGGGCCTGGATCTTGGCGCTTTCCTTGGCCAGGTCGGCGTCGACGATGTTGCCGATACCAGCGTCGATGGCGTCCTGGAGCCTATTGACGAAGCTCAGGTGGGTGGTCAGCGACTTGGAGCCCGTACCGAGCTTCGAGAGAGCAAGGGATACCTTTTCAATCGAGAAGGTGACGGCCGTGAGTTGGCTCGCTGCCGACGCTGCCGTGAGGCCGAGAGATGCCGCTGCGGTAATCGTCACATTGGCACTGGCGAGGTGCAGGGCCTGAGCCGCCACAGTGATCTTGCTCGTCCCCGTTTCATCGGCCAGAGCGGCGATAGCCCCGGCACCAGACTTGAGCAGGTTGGAGCCGTTGAAGTTCGCAGTACTCACGGCCTTAGCGATCTGGTCTCGCAGCGAAACGAAATCCGCACTCATGGCGGCGCGAGAGCTGGTGTTCAGCTGGGAGTCAGCGCCAGCAAGCGCCTTTTCCTTCATCTGGTTCAGGAGATCGGAAATGGTCTCCCCGGCCGCCAGGGCCACGTCGACGGAGGATTGGCCCCGCTGCAGTGATTCCCGCACCGCGTTGAGGGCGGTTGAAGATCCACGCATGTTTTGGGCAATGGCGAAAATAGCGCCATTGTCCTTGGCCGACGTGACCTTTTGTCCGGTAGAAATGCGGGCTTGGGTGGTGGTGAGCTGGTCCTGGGTCCGGCTCAGGTTCTGCATCGCGAGCATGGACGCGACGTTCGTGTTAATGGAAGCAGCCATTAACTTACCTTTCTTCTCAGGTGTCCGGTCCTCGTTTTGAGGACGGGGAGCGTTTTGCTCCGACAGACCCGCTGCAAGGAGCGGGCCATATCGAGAAGAGGCGGCGCTTTCTACAAACTACTGTTTTTACAGTATTAATGTCTGATTTAGTATGTCGGGGGCGGCACATATTGCCGGGATACAGGCAAGTTTTGCCGGGCCCGCCAGGCAGTTTCAGCCCAGCGTGCAGGGTAAGGGGGGACCAGGCGGGCCGAAATCCGGCCCGCCTGGCCCTGCGTCCTAGCGGAAGAGGCTCATCAGCTGCGCAGGCCCCTGGTTAGCGATGGACAGGGCCTGGAATCCGAGCTGCTGCTTGGTCTGCAGGGCCTGGATCCGGGCGCTTTCCTTCGCGAGGTCGGCGTCAACGATGTTTCCGATGCCGGCGTCGATCGCGTCCTGAAGCTTGTTCACGAAGACCAGATGCGTCGAAAGCGCACGCCCACCTGTTCCCAGCTTGGCCAGGGCCAGGGAGACGTTCTGCAATGATGCGTTCACCAGGGTGAGGGCGCCCGACGCGAGGGTGACAGTGGAGACCGAAGTCGTCGCCGTCACCTTCACATTTGCGCTGTTCAGCGAGAGGTCCTGGGCCTTGACGGTCAGGAGGCTCTTGCCGGTCTCGTCCGCCAACGCCGCTACGTCCGGGGCGTTCGCCTTGATCAGGTTGGCGCCGTTGAACCCACCGTTGTTGACAGCCTTGGTGATCTGGTCCCGGAGGGAGACAAAGTCAGCATTCATCGCCGCCCGTGAATTGGTGTTCAGTTGTGCGTCCGCCGCCGCGAGTGCCTTCTCCTTCATTTGGATCAGAAGATCCGAGATGATCTCACCGGATGCAGCCGACACATCCACCACGGACTGACTTCGCTGGAGGGACTCCCTCACGGCGTCGAGCGCGCGGGAGGAGGCCCTCTGGGTCGTCGCAATGGCGAAGATTGCGCCATTGTCCTTGGCAGTGGCCACTTTGAGGCCGGTTGAAATCCGCTGCTCAGCGCTCCTCAGATCCGCTTGTGACGCGTTCAGGTTCTGGAGCGCCAGCATGGCGCTCACGTTCGTGTTGATGGATTGAACACCCATGTCGTACCTTCCATTCTGGTCGGGGTTTTCGTCCGGCTTTTGCGGACGCGCGATTCTTCGCAATGGGATCATCGCAACAGCCAGGCCAACCCGCGGGGGCGCTGAATCTGCCTCAGGCCGTTGAATTCAAAGAATTTTCAGATCAAGAAGACGCGCACAATGTGCGCCGGAAGCCTGTCCTTGCTAGCCGACCGGCAGGATCCGCCGGGCGCTTCCTGCCGCCTTACCGTGGCTCGGAGGCGAGCAGGTTATCGAAGTAGGCGATGGTCCGCGAAAGCCCCTCGTCGAGTTCGATGGTCGGCTTCCAGTCCAGGAGCCGCGCCGCGAGGCTGATATCCGGGCGCCTTTGCCGCGGATCGTCCGGCGGCAGGGGCATGTGGACCAGGCGCGAGGCGGACCCGGTCAGGGCGATGACCCGTTCGGCCAGGGCCCGGATGGTGAACTCGCCCGGATTGCCCAGGTTCACGGGGCCAGTGACCTCGTCCGCCGTGTTCATGAGGCGCAGTATGCCCTCGACGAGGTCGTCGACGAAGCAGAAGGACCGGGTCTGGAGCCCCTCACCATAAAGAGTGATGTCCTCGCCCTTCAGGGCCTGGACGATGAAGTTGGAAACCACCCGCCCGTCATTGGGATGCATGCGCGGGCCATAGGTATTGAAGATCCGGGCGACCTTGATCTTCAGGCCATGCTGGCGGTGATAGTCGAAAAACAGGGTCTCGGCGCAGCGCTTGCCCTCGTCGTAGCAGGACCGGATGCCGATGGGATTGACGTTGCCCCAGTAGTCTTCGGTCTGCGGATGGATGACCGGGTCGCCGTAGACCTCGCTGGTGGAGGCCTGGAAAATCCGGGCGCGTCTTCGCTTGGCGAGCCCCAGCATGTTGATGGCACCATGCACCGACGTCTTGGTCGTCTGCACGGGATCGAACTGGTAGTGCACCGGTGAGGCCGGGCAGGCCAGGTTGTAGATCTCGTCGATCTCCGCAAAGAGCGGGAAGGTCACGTCGTGCCGCAGCAGCTCGAAGGCCGGATTTCCCATCAGGTGGGCCACGTTGCGACGGGCACCCGTGTAGAAATTGTCGACGCAGAGCACCTCGTGTCCGGCCTCGAGGAGGCGTTCGCAGAGATGCGACCCGATGAAGCCCGCTCCACCGGTGACCAGAATGCGTTTCATGGGACGGGCAGTCTCCGCGCTCGGAAGGGAATCAGGCCGCCGCTTCAGCGCTGGCGCTCAGACCCTGCATGATCATCCGGTTGACGTCGATCAGATCCTGGATGTCGTCCTCGCCGCGGATGACTTCGCTGGTATACTTGTTGACCCAGATGGACAGCGAGATGATCCCGGCCCGAAGTTCCTTGGGCAGGCCATTGCCCTCTTCCGCGCAGTCGGTGGCCAGGACCGACCACATACGACGGTTCCAGTCGAGGGCGGGAACCCTGCCGGCGAAATCCTTGGGATCGAGACGCGCGGCCTCTGCGAGGGCGAGGGTCACCTGAGCGAACAGGCGATACTCGGTATCCCTCGGGGTCTCAGCGCTCGTCGCGGCCTGCTGGTACGCCCTCAGGGACATTTCCCATCCTCAAATCTTCGTACTCAATAAGCTTACGGCAGCCCAGCAAGGCCTTGTAGTAGTCGCGCTGCATGCAATGCCGCGAGACCGTCACGCACTCGGCGAGGACCTGGGGGTTCCGGATCACACCCATGAACTCGCTCATCCTCTGAACGAACTCATCGTAGAATTTCGAGGCTTCGGCCGGCTCGATGTACATCATCATGACCGGAAGATAGATCCGCCGCGCAGGGGACTTGGCGTCCTCGGGCTGGAGGATATCCTTCTCCCGAAGGACCGAGGCCTTGTTCTGCAGGATCAGCACGCCGCGACGGTCGCCGTTCTGGACCACGGCACCATTCAGGACGAACTTTTCCCCGGGCTTGAGGGAGAGTTTCAGAGGCAAGGGGTCATCCTCAATCTATCCGCCGGATGCAAATCCGGAGACCAACTACTCACTAGGGCCTTCCGGGTTAACGATATCCTTATGGGAACCTCCAGCATGGTTAGCAGGGCGTTAACTGTGGGATCGGCACTGTACGCCGTCTTTAATTC
>CAIZKE010000177.1 GCA_903933475.1 uncultured Alphaproteobacteria bacterium
CGTTGCCGAAGATCTCCGAGAGCAAAACGTAGTTGCTGAGAAGCGTGCCCGCCCCGGCAACATAATCCGTCGTCGTCAGCGAATTGCTGTTGAGGTCGACCCGGATCCTCTGGACACCCGCATTGACGTTCTCGAACACGCCGGTCGTCTTGACGACCTGGATGGTGTCGGCGCCCTGGAGGCCGGTGAGGACGAAGTTGGCCGGGGTCAGGCCCGTGACCGCATCGGTCCCGTCGTAGACCTTGGTGGGATTGCCGACGAGCTGGCCGTTGAGGTTGAAGGTCGGGCCGCCGCCGCCCTCCGAAAGGGGCGCGCGGGTGATCGACCCGGTGCCGGTCGCGGACGTGGCGAAGGTATAGTTGTTGAACAGCGAGGCCGCGCCCGCGATCTTTCCGGTCAGGTCCGCCGTCACCAGCCAGGACCCGGCGTTCGCGGAGGCGTAGGTCCCGGTGGTCTGGGTCACCGTCAGGATGTCAGCGCCCATCAGGCCCACGGCCTGGAAGTTGGCGGGCGACAGCGTCGCGACCGTGTTGGCGTCGTACACCTTGGTCGGGTTGCCGACGATGTTGAAGCTGACAGCCGCCTTGGTGATCGTGCCCACGCCGGTCGCCGTGGTGGGCAGGATGTAGTTCGCCAGAAGGGTGCCGGCGTTCGCCGTGATGTCGGGGGTGGTGATGTTGGCGCTGACCGTACGCGCACCGGCGTTGGCGCTGTCATAATAGGCCGTGGCCTTGGGCGTCAGGGTGGCCCCCTGGCCCGCCACGAATCCGGTCAGGGCGTAGGCGGAAGTGTCGACATTCGCCGTCGAGGTCGCGTTGTAGACCTTGGTGGGATTGCCCGAGATGGTCGCCGTCAGGGGACGCTGGGTGATGTTGGCGAAAAGCGTCGAGCTGTTGACCGAATAGTTGCCCGCCTTGGCGCCGGACAGGCCGAAGCCGGCGGGGGTGACCCTGAGGCCCATGCCCGCGTTGGCGGTCTCGAAGGTCGCGCTGGCCCCTCCCGAGGTCAGGCTCACCTGCCCCACGTCGGAGGCGACCACGCCGCTGAGGGTGAGGCCCGCCAGGTTCAGGGTGGCGACGTTGGTCCCGTCATAGACCTTGTTCTGCGCGGAAAGGCCGACGATCGAGACCCCGCGCGCCGTGATGCCGCCGCTCAGGCCCTGGGGCTGGACGAGGGTATAGTTGACGGCGGAGGCCCCAGTGAGCGCGAAGCCCGAGGCCGTGATGACCTGGCCGGCGCCGACATTGGCCGAGGCGTAGTTCCCGCCGGCGGTGGAGAGATCAAGGGCCACCGCATCGCCGACGACCTGGCCGAACATGAGGGCCTGGGAGATGTCGAGGCTGGCGGTGGTCGTGCCGTCATAGGTCTTGTTGCCGGCGAGGACCCCGACCACCCGGACGGTGGCCTTGTTGATGGTTCCGGCGCCTGAGGCTGAGGTCGGCAGGTCGTAGTTCGAAAGCAGGGTCCCGCCCGTGGCCGAGAAGCTGGTGTTGGCCAGGCCCGCGGTCACGGTCCGGGCGCCAGCCTGGTCGGAGTCGTAGGTGGCGCCCGTGGTGGAAACGACCGTCGCCCCTTCGCCGGCGACGAAGCCCGTCAGCTGGAAGTTCCCCGAACTGACGCTGGCGTGGGTGCTCCGATTGTAGGTCTTTTTCGGCTTGAGGATGATTGCGGCGGTCAGCGCCTTCCGGTTGATCGTACCGATGTCGGCCGTCACCGAGGGGGTCGGGATGACGTAGCCATAGACCGGCTTGCCGGCATTGGTCAGGGTGGCACCAGAGGCAGTCACGCCGATCTGGCTACCGGCGTTGGCCGAGGTGTAGGCCGCCGTCAGGGACAGGGTGTCGGAACCGACAAGGCCGGTGGCCAGGATGTTGGCGGGGGCCAGGGTCGCCGTCGTATTCCCATCGTAGGTCTTGGAGATAGATCCGGTCAGATCGAACGACAGGGTCGGCGCCAGGCTGTAAAGCAGGCCGTTGCCGGACCCCTGAGCAGGTGCCGTGGCACCAACGCCGTCGACGGGATAGGTCGCCCCGTACTGAATAAAGTCGAAGGCGAGGCCGCCGAGGGTGTCTGTCGTCGGGCTGGTTGAATAGACCAGCCAGCGCCCGGCGGACGCCTGGACGCCATTGGCACTCCGGTTGTTGATGAAGTTCCCGGTTGTCCCCAGGGTGACGCCATTGGTCCCCGAGACGGAACCGGCGGCGCCGATGGTCAGGTTGCCGCCATTGGCGGACATGGCCACGGTCGGGCCAGAGGCGGCGCCCGAGACTGTCACGCCAGCGCCCGAACTGACCGTCAGGGCACCGGAGGTCGTGTTCGCCACCGATGCGCCAAGCGTCGCGGAGCCGCCGGACCGGAGAGTCACCCCTCCGACGCCGGAGACGGCCCCGGAGGTCGACAGGGCACCGCCCGACGTGACGTTGACGGTCGAGCTCCCGGTAATGGAGTTGAGGCTCGCCGCACCGCCGGTCGCGGTCACGGCCAGGGCCCCTTGCGAGGTGATGTTCCCGCTCACGGTGACGTTGATCGCGCTCGAAACCGTGGCGGCGCCTGAGGTCCCGGAGTTCAGGCTCACCAGACTCAGGGACCCGCTGGTGGCCCGCACGGTGGCGGACCGGCCGACCACCTGCCCCAGGATCACCGTGCCGCCGCTGATGATGGAAAGCGTACCCGAGCCGGCCAGGGTGTTGGTCACCGTCGCGCCCAGGTTCATCCCGGTCGTGCCGTAGAGCGAGACGCCGTTCAGGCCGGTGATCGGGGCTGAAGCCCCGGACATCAGCGTCGCGCCATTGGCGCTGACCGTCACCGCCCGGCCGTCGACGGCGCCGCCGAGATAGATGGCGGAGTTGTTGGTGATCTGGATCTGGCCGCTTGTGGCGTTGGTCACGCCGGCGAGCAGGCCGATAGACCCGTTCGCCGTCAGGGTGACGCCGTTCGGCCCGGACAGGGCACCCGCCGCAGAGGTCGAGATCCCGCCCGTTGTGGCGGTGAAGTTCAGGGTCGAGGCGGTCACGGCCGCAGTGGTCGATATGCCGCCGCCCGCCAGCAGGGTCAGTCCGCCGGTCCCCGTCCCGCTGATCGCGGCGTTGACCAGGACGTCCCGGTAGGCGTCCAGGGTCAGGGAGCCCGAACCCGTCCAGCTGATCGGCGCGGCGACGATGATGTCCCCCGACCCGATCGCCTGGGAGCCCACGCCCACGGCGCCCGTGGCGGTCGTCTGCTGGGTGACATTCGTACCGGCGTTCAGTGCCGAAGCGATGGTCGAGGCGGCAGGGGCGTCGATCGTCAGGTCGACGGGGTCCACCAGCCAATGGCCACCTTCCCCGGCGCGGATGACCGCGTCGCCGATGATCATCAGGTGGCCGGAGGTCTCCACCAGTCCGCCGCCCGCGGGACCGCCGGCAAGGATGCGGGCGCCCGAGGCGATGGTGGTCACGTCCGACAGGCCTGTCGCGGGTGCCGTCACGCCGACGAGGACGTTCCCGCCCGTATTCCCGGTGGCGTCCAGGATGGCCGAGCCGCCCACTGTGACCTTGCGCCCGGACAGGGTGATGTCGCCGCCAGCGTCGCCCTTCGTCGCGCGGACACCGCCGTCGACCCGGACCTCGCCCTCGGGGGCGGACAACCAGACCTCGCCGCCGGACTGGCTGACGCCGGTGGCCTGAATTGTTCCCGCGCGGTTGCCGGCCAGGACGTAGACGTCGCCCCCGGCGGACTGGAGCGCTGCGGCCGCGGCGTCGATCCGGCCAGAGACGGTGACGTCGCCGCTCCCGCCCGAGCCTGCCGCGACATAGAGCCCGCGGATGCCCTGGCCAGGCGCGATGACAACCGTGTCCGCGGCGGCCAGGCCCGCAAGGCCTGATCCCGCCGAGATCTCCCCGTCATTGAGCACCGAGGCACCCACCAGGAAGACGTCGCCGTCGCGGGAGATGATCCTGCCAAGGTTAACCACCCCGGCGTCCGTCTGTCCCCGGGCCGTGAACGGACCACCGGCGAGGAAGTCGGTGTTCGAGATATCGCGTGTCAGGAGGCCGATGGCGCCGCCGGCGAGGATACGCCCCTCGCCGCTCACGACCACGCCCTGGGGATTCACCAGGTAGACCGAGCCTGTGGCGCTGAGCGTCCCGCGGATCACCGACAACTGGCCGCTGGTCACCCGGTTCAGGGTGGCACCCTGGCCATTGAGTATCGAGACTGCGCCGCCCTGCCCGATGGAGAAGGTCCGCCAGTCGATGATCCCGCGGGCAGAGGTCTGCTGAACCTGCAGGTTGCCGGCGATGGGCGGGCCTATGACCCCGGAGCCCGCTGTGAAGACGCCGTCCGTCGGAAGCTCGGGAACCCCTTGGGCGAGGGCGCTGCCCGCAAGGCCGGCGAAGACGCCGGCGAGAAGAAGGGATTTCAGTTTACGGAAACGCGGGTGTGTTAGCGAGCGGGCAGGCCTCAGGGCGAGCGCCGTCGTCTCCACGTCCTCACCGGACGATCCGGACATGAAAAGCTGGGTTGCCACTGCCGCACGCTTACTCAATAGCTCGCCGCCACCCGGAAGTAAGGATTGCGGCAGGTTGATGATGGACACCGAATCCTCAACGCCGTGGAAATGTAAATAGTTAACGAACCCTTAGGTTGCATTTACTGTTTTATGTCTCCGCCTTGCCGTCATGGGGGTCCAAGGCGGATTGAGCTTCCCGGTGGGCGACGGGAGAACGGTCAAGCGGTCTCAGAAACCAAACGGTGGGCGGCGACGGTCACGCTTTCGACCGACAGGTCCATCATGTGACAGATCGCCTGATTGAGGTCCGGATCCAGGGTCCGAATCTGGTCAAGGGTACGGGCGCCCCTGAGGACCCGGCCCTTCTGCCCCCAAGGGGCGTAGGCCCGCGCGTCAGATGGCCCGAAGAGCCCCAGGGTCGGGGCGCCGCCGGCAGCGGCGAGATGCATCAGGCCGGAGTCATTTCCAATAAAGAGACGCGCAGACCCGAGGGCAGCGTGAAGGGTGACCAGGTCCGCCTTGCCAACCAGGTCAATGAAGCGCGCCCGGGGAACGACCGCCCGGAGGGTCGGCAGGACGCCGGCGTCCTCGGGACCGCCGGCGACCAGGAGCCGGCCGCCCTCCAGGGGGCCGCCGGCCCCGAGCATCTGGATGGCGACCTGGGCGAACCGCTCGACGGGCCAGGTCTTGCCGACCCAGTTCGCAGCGGGACCGAGAGCGAGGATCGGCCCCTCCCCGGCCACCAACTCGGCCGCCCGGCGCGCTGCCGCCTCGCCGACGTAGATGTAGGGTGCAGGCGGATCGTCCTGGAGGCCCAGCACCCGGGCGGCCTCGATGACCTTGTGGACGATCGGTCCGGCGACCCGTTGGTAAACGGCCCGCTTCCGACGATTGAGCAGGCTGCTGATGGCGGATCCCCGGAGGTCCACCACAAGGCCCCAGGACTTCCGCCTGACCGTATTCCAGAGCCGGAACCAGTGCCCACCGTCCCGGGACTTCTCAAAGGGGATCAGGGTCTCCAGGCCCGGGACGTCCTCGAACAGGGGCGCGGCCGCCGGTCCGGCGACGATGGTGAACCGGGCACCCGGTATTTCGTCGGAGAGCCTGCGGATCAGACCCGAGGACAGGACGGCGTCGCCAATCCGCGTGGCGGTTATGAAGAGAATCGGAAAGACCGGAGGCGACATTGCAGATCAATAGTCCCACGCTGGGTAAGGCTCCAGCCGCCGGAGGTTTCCCGCCATGACATTCTGCGTCCACCTTGCCCACAGGGCCCTGGTCGAGGTGTCGGGTCCAGACCGCACCAGCTTCCTGCAGGGTCTCCTCAGCCAGGACGTCGAGACCCTCGCCCCGGGGGAGGTGCGCTACGGTGCCCTGCTGGCGCCACAGGGCCGGCTGCTCTTCGACCTCCTCGTCATCGGCCGGCCAGAGGCGATCTGGCTGGAGGTCGAGGCTGCGCGCCGGGACGACATGCTCGCCCGCCTGCGGATCTACAAACTCAGGGCCAAGGTCGAGATCCGGCCGCTGGAAGCGGAGGCCTGGGTCGCCTGGCCGGATGCACCTGGCCCGGACTGGGTCGCCGATCCCCGCCGGCCCGGCCTGGCCTTCCGGGCCTGGGGGCCGGAACCGGTGCCCGAGACGACCGCGGGACCGGAGGACTGGCGGCGGCGGCGTCTGGAGTTCGGGGTCGGCGACGCCGAGGATTTCGACTTCGACCGGGACTATCCCATCGAACTCAACTTCGACCTGGTCGGTGGGATCGACTTCGCCAAGGGCTGCTTCGTGGGGCAGGAGACGACCTCCCGGATGAAGCGCCGGGGGCAGATCCGTACCCGCCTCCTGCCCCTGCGTTTCGAAGGCCCGCCGCCCCCTCGGGGTGCCGAGGTCCTGCGCGGCGACCTGCGGGCGGGCGAGGTTCGGTCGGGCGTCGACGGCCTGGCCCTGGCCCTCCTGCGGCTGGACCGCCTGGACGTCGACCTGACCGTGGACGGCAGGCCCGTCCGGGCCGATCCTGTGCCCGGGGTGAAGCCCTGAAGCCGCTTCGCCTTGCTACCGGCGGACTTGCGCTGCGACGGTGGCGGCATGTCTGACGGTCTGATTCGTTGCAGCTGGCGCGGCATGGCGGGGGACCCGCTGTACGAGGCCTACCACGACCAGGACTGGGGCGTGCCGGAACGCAGCTCCGAGGCGCTCTGGGAAAAGCTCGTCCTCGACGGCTTCCAGGCCGGCCTCGCCTGGATCACGATCCTGAGAAAGCGCGAGGGTTTCCGCAGCGCCTTCGCAGGTTTCGATCCCGAGGTCGTGGCGCGCTTCAGCGAAACCGACCGGGCCAGGCTCCTGGCTGATGCGGGCATCGTCCGGTCCGCCGCCAAGATCGACGCCGCGATATCGAGCGCCCGAATCTACCTCGACATGCGTGAGGCCGGGGTGGATTTCTCGGACTTCCTCTGGGGTTTCACGGGCGGCCAGCCGCTCCAGACCTACGCCGAGCGCGCCCAGGACGTACCCGCCGAGACTCCCCTCAGCCGGGAGATCGCCGCCGCCCTGAGGGCCCGGGGCTTCAAGTTCGTCGGGCCGGTCATCGTCTATGCCTTCATGCAGGCGGTGGGCATGGTCAACGACCACCTGGTGACCTGCCATCGCCATGGACCCGTCCTGGAGATGGGCCGGTGACGTCCCGCAAGGGTCCGGACCTTAGCCTGGAGGCGGCCCATCCCTGGCCCGTCTGCGGCGTGGACGAGGCTGGTCGGGGTCCCTGGGCCGGCCCGGTCAGCGCCGCCGCCGTCATCCTCGACCCGGCCCGGACGCCTGCGGGCCTGGACGACTCCAAGAAGCTCAGCGAGCGCCGTCGCCAAGCCCTGGAGGTCGAGATCAAGGCCAGCGCCCTGGCCTGGGGGGTCGGCTTCGCGAGCGTCGAAGAGATCGCCGAGCTCAACATCCTCCAGGCGACCGGCCTGGCCATGCGGCGGGCGGTGGAGGCCCTGGCGGTGCCGCCGGCCTTCATCCTGGTCGACGGATCCTACCGCTTCGACCTGCCGGCGCCCGTGCGGCCGGTCGTCAGGGGCGACAGCCTGTCCGCCTCGATTGCCGCCGCCTCCATCCTGGCCAAGACCGCCCGGGACCGGGTGATGGTCGAGCTGGACCAGGCCTGGCCGGACTACGGCTTTGCGGCCCACAAGGGCTACCATGCCCCTGTCCACGTGCAGGCCCTGCAGCGGCTGGGACCCTGCCCCGCCCACCGGATGAGCTGGGCTCCGATCCGGGCGCTATTGGATTCAACGGGTTAACGCTGCATTTACCCTGTTTGTAAACGAAGCCTCAACCACGCTCAGCGAGGATTCCGAATCCGGTTTGCGAGCACGAAGGGCTGGGCGTGACCCCCAATTCCATTATCCAGGCCGACACCATTCTCCAGGGCGACTGTATCGAGGTCCTGAAGGGCCTGCCCGACCGGTCGGTGAACCTGATCTTCGCAGATCCGCCCTACAACCTCCAGCTGGGCGGCGACCTCCTGCGGCCGAACAATTCCCGCGTCGACGCCGTCGATGACGACTGGGACCAGTTTGAGAGCTTCGCCGCCTACGACGCCTTCACCCGGGCCTGGCTGACGGAGTGCCGGCGCGTCCTGAAGGACGACGGCGCACTCTGGGTGATCGGCAGCTACCACAACATTTTCCGGGTGGGGACGGTGCTGCAGGACCTGGGCTTCTGGATCCTGAACGACGTGGTCTGGCGCAAGACCAACCCCATGCCGAACTTCAAGGGCGCGCGCTTCACCAATGCCCATGAAACCCTGATCTGGGCGGCCAAGGGCCGGACGGCCAAGCGCTACACCTTCAACTACGACGCCATGAAGATGGCGAATGACGAACTTCAGATGCGTTCGGACTGGACCTTTCCCCTCTGCACCGGCGAAGAGCGGCTCAAGGACGAGACCGGCGCCAAGGCCCACCCCACCCAGAAGCCCGAGGCCCTGCTGCACCGGATCCTGCTGGCCTCGACCAAGCCCGGCGATATCGTCCTCGATCCCTTCTTCGGCACGGGCACCACCGGGGCAGCGGCCCGCCGCCTGGGTCGCCGCTATGTCGGCATCGAGCGCGAGACCGAATACGTCGAACTGGCTCGTGAGCGGATCGCCCGGGTCCAGCCCGTCGCGCCTGAGGACCTGCAGGTCACGGGCTCCCGGCGCGCCGAGCCCCGGGTGCCCTTCGGGCAGATCCTCGAGGCCGGCCTGCTGCATCCGGGAGACGTGCTTTACTGCCCGAGAGGCGAGCGTGCCGCCCGGGTCCGCGCTGACGGCTCCCTGGCGACGGGCGACCTGACCGGCTCGATCCACAAGGTCGGTGCCATGGTCCAGTCCGCCCCGGCCTGCAACGGCTGGACCTACTGGCACTTCCGCACCGACAAGGGCCTGACCCCCATCGACGTGCTGCGCGCCCAGGTCCGGAGCCGCCTTCCCGGCTGAGCCCGGGTTGAGCCCGGGTCCGGGTTGGAGGCGTTTTTCGCTTTGCCCCGCCCCGGGCCGCTCTAAGCTGGCCCCATGAACCCGCGTATCCTGGTCCTGACTCTCTCGACCTTCGCCTTCGGGTCGACCGCCTTCATCTTCACGGGCGTCCTCGAGACCATGGCGCGTGACCTGGGCGTGACCACGGCGGTCGCGGGCCAACTCCAGACGTCTTACGTCCTGATCTCCGCCCTCCTGGGTCCGGTCTTGGCCTGGATGCTCGGGCGCACCGACCGCAAGCTCCTGCTGGTCGCCGCCCTCGGCGGCGGGGCCCTGGCCAACCTGGCCTGTGCGGTCGCGCCCAACTTCCAAGTCCTCCTGGTCCTGCGCAGCGTCGTGGGCCTGGCCGCGGCGATCGCCGGACCCGCCGCCAGCGTTGCCGCCGCCGCCCTGGTCCCGCCTGAGCGTCGCGGTTCGGCGGTGGCCATGGTGATGGGCGGCATGACCATGGCCTTCGTCATCGGAATCCCCCTGGGAAGTTTCGTCGGCGCCCACTTCGGCTGGCGCTCGACCTTCGTCCTGGCCGCAGTACTGACGGGCATCGCCTTCGTGGGCGTCACCGCCCTGATGCCCTCGGTCCGGCCTCCGCCGCCCACTCCCGGAAGCCGCATCGCCCTGTCGCCCCTGCTGCCTCTCTATGCGGCGACCTTCCTGTCCTTTGCCGCCAACATGACCGTCAACCTGTTCATCGCCCCGGTGGTGCGGGTCGGGGCCGGGGTGACAGGCGGCGGGGTCGGCCTCTTTCAGATGGTGATCGGCCTGGGCTCGATCGCCGGCCTGTACCTGGGCGGCCGCGCGGGCGACCGGGGCGAGGGCAAGGAATGGCTCATCGTCTGCTTCCTGGGCCAGCTCGTCGCCATGAGCCTGCACCTGGCCGCCACCCACCACCTGACACCGCCCGGACTCCCCAGCCAGATGCTTGTGGCCCTCGCCATTCTGACGGCCTCGACCTCGCTATTCTCGCTGATGCCGGTCCTGTCCTCGCGGATCCTCCAGACCAGCCAGGGCGCGCCCCTCGCCATGGCGGTCAACGGATCGGTCAACTCGATGGGCCAGGCCCTGGGATCGGCCGTCGGCGGCTTCGCCCTGGCAACCCTGGGGGTGCCGGGCATCCCCCTGTCGGCGATCTGCATCTCGGTCACGGGCCTGGCCCTGACCGCCCTCTTCATTCCCCGTCGCGCATCGCCAGAGCCCGTCGGGCCGCCTTGAGGAAGACGCTCGGCAGGTCGCCCAGGGCGTCCACCGAAAGCCACTCCACATCGGTCGCCAGACCCTCGGCGGCCAGCACCCTCAGCTCCAGGCTGAAGTGGGTGAAGACGTGATCGACCGTGCCGGCCTCCCGCCAGTGGCGCCTAGCGGGTGCCGCCGCTGCGATCGCCGCCGCGTCGGGACCTGACGCCGTCCAGTCCGTGGTCGGCAGGCCCAGCATGCCGCCCAGCAGGCCCCGAGGCGGGCGCCGGACCACCGCAACGCCCTCGCCGTTCCTCAGTACAAAGACGACGCCGGCCCGCACGGGCCGCGCGGCGCGGGCGGACTTCCGGGGCCAGGTCTCGGGCGTGCCCGACGCCTGGGCGGCGCAATCCTCCGTGGCTGGACAGAGGTCGCAGCGCGGCGAGCGGGGCCGGCAGACCGTGGCGCCAAGGTCCATCAGGGCCTGGGCCCAGTCCCCCGGCGCCCCAGCGTCGACCAGACCGGCAGCCAGGGCCCGCAGTTCCGGGCGGGCCGCAGGCAGGGGCGTATCGACCGCAAAGAGCCGCGACATGACTCGCTCAACATTGCCGTCCACCACATTGGCCGGACGGTCAAAGGCGATGGCAGCCACTGCCGCAGCCGTGTAGGGGCCCACGCCCGGCAGGCTGAGCAGGCCCGCCTCGGTGTCCGGGAATCGGCCGTCGAAACGGTCGCGGACCGCCCGGGCACAGGCCAGGAGATTACGAGCCCGGGCGTAGTAG
Source organism: uncultured Alphaproteobacteria bacterium (assembly GCA_903933475.1). Taxonomy (GTDB): domain Bacteria; phylum Pseudomonadota; class Alphaproteobacteria; order Caulobacterales; family Caulobacteraceae; genus Phenylobacterium. The sequence goes on from CAIZKE010000177.1 coordinate 10,946, forward strand.
CCAAGGCCCGCCCAGGCCGCCATGACCTCTGCATCTTCGGCATCGGCAAGGCCGCAGACGGTCGGCCAGCGCGAAAGGAAAGCGGCATAGTAGGGGGTCGCGTGCGCCACCGTGGTCTGCTGCAGCATGACCTCGGACAGCCAGACCCGGTAGGGATCGGGCGGCGGCGCGGATCCCGGCCCCGGGCCCGGTCCTGGAGCCCGCCGCCAGGGCAGGTCCCGGGCGGAGGCCCGGTACCATTCGAGGAGGCGGCTCTGGAAGCGCTTGGAATCCATGGCCCGAGCCTAGTGAGTTTCCGCCGAGGCGGAAGGGCGCAGGCGCCGTATCGGGACTCGTCTCCAGGACATTGGGCGGGCTAGGATGCCCGTCATGCCCAGCCGCAAGCTGCCCACCGCCGCCGAGGCCGCCGAGATCCTGACCCGGCGCAGGACGCGTCCGGCCCGGCGTGCACCCCCGCCGGCTGGCCGCAGCCTTGCGCCCCTGCTCAAGTCGCTGGACGCCCGGTTCGGCCAGGGCCCTGGGGCGCTGCAGGCCCGGTGGGCCGAGATCGTCGGGGCCGACCTGGCCCGCCGCACTGAACCGGTCCGGGTCTCCTCCCCCCGGGGCGGTGCTCCCGGCGTGCTGGAGATCCGCGTCGCCGGGCCGTCTGCGACCCTGATCCAGCACCGCAGCGCAGAAATCCTCGACCGGGTGAACCTGTTCCTCGGCGCTGGCGCGGCCGGAAGGCTCAGGGTGGTCCAGGGACCCCTGCGCGGGACCGGCTCCACCCCGCCCGGACAGGCCGCCTCGCGAAGGCGACCGCCGCCCCTGGACGCCGCTGTGGAAGCTGCCCTGGCCGAGGCGGCCGAGCCGGCCCGGAGCGAGCGGCTGAAGCGCGCCCTTGTGTCCCTTGGCCGGTCCGTCCACAGAAACCCTGCCCCCGGGGCCTGATCGCGCAGTTCCACGCGGTCCCGGCCGCGCAAGAATCGGGGTTTATTTGTTGTCCCTGCTATCTTCTGGAGGCCTCATGTCCCGGTTCAGCCCCCTCGCCCTGATCGCCGTCGCCGGCGTCCTCCTCCTGTCGGCCTGCAGCCGCGGGTCGGCAACCTCCGTCGACGACATGACGATGGGAGACCCCAAGGCCCCCGTGAAGATGGTGGAGTACGCCTCCGCCAGCTGCACCCACTGCGCGACCTTCAGCAATACGGTCTTGCCCGCCTTCAAGGCCAAGTACATCGATACCGGCAAGGTCCACTACACCCTCAAGGAATTCCTGACCCCGCCCAACGAGCTGGCAGCGGCCGGGTTCCTCACCGCGCGCTGCGCCGGCAAGGACAAGTATTTCAGCGTGCTGGACGCTATCTTCCGCAGCCAGCAGGAGATCTTCCAGACCGGTGACATGCGGGGCGTCCTCCTGCGCGTGGCCCAGTCGGCGGGGCTGACCGAGAGCCAGTTCAACACCTGCATCACCGACGAGACGGCGCTCAAGGCGCTGAACGCCCGGGTGGAACGGGCGATCAAGCAGGACAAGATCACCGGCACCCCCGCCTTCTTCATCAACGGCAAGTCCGTGGGCGAGGGTGAAATCAGCCTGGCGGCGCTGGAAAAAGCCGTCGCCGAAGCCTCGAAGTAAGGGAAACCGGTCAGGCAGGTGCAGTTCCAGCGGCTCAGACTCTCTGGCTTCAAGTCCTTTGTCGAAGCGACCGAGCTTCGCATCGAGCCCGGGATCACGGGTGTCGTCGGACCGAACGGCTGCGGAAAGTCCAACCTGCTGGAGGCCCTGCGCTGGGTGATGGGCGCCAATTCCGCCAAGGCCATGCGGGCCGGTGGAATGGATGACGTCATCTTCGCCGGTTCAGGAGGCCGCGCCTCGCGCAATCACGCCGAGGTCGTGCTGACGATCGACAATGCGGAGCGGCGCGCACCCGCCGCCTACAATGACAGCCCCGTGCTGGAGGTGGTCCGCCGGATCGACCGCGGCGAGGGATCGACCTACCGGATCAACGGCCGGGAGGTGCGCGCCCGGGACGTCCAGCTGCTGTTTGCCGACGCTTCGACCGGATCGAATTCCCCGGCCCTGGTGCGCCAGGGTCAGATCTCGGAACTGATCGCCGCCAAGCCCCAGAACCGGCGCATGATCCTCGAGGAGGCGGCTGGCATTTCCGGCCTCCACTCCCGGCGACATGAAGCCGAGCTGCGGCTCCGGGCGGCCGAGACCAACCTCTCGCGCCTCGACGACATCGCCCGGGAACTGGAATCGGCGCTGAACCGGCTGAGGCGGGAGGCCCGCAACGCCGAGCGCTACCGCCGCCTGTCCGCCGAAATCCGGACCCTTCAGGGGGCGGTCCTGCATGCCCGCTGGAGCGAAGCCGGCGAGGCCGTCGCCAGGCTCTCCGCCGAGACCACGGAAGCCGTCCAGGGAGTCGAGGACACGGCACGGGCCGCGGCGGCGGCGAGCGCCCGGTCGGCCCGGGCCGAGGCGGCCATGCCGGCCCTGAGGGATGCCGAGACCCTGGCCGCAGCGGTTCTCAACAAGCTGGCCATCGACCGCGATCGCCTGGAGCGCGAGGCCGAGGCCCTGGCCGACGAGGTCCGGCGGCTTGAGGGCGACATCACCCGGATCGACGCTGACCGGGCCCGGGAGACCCAGGATTCGGCCGACGCGGCCGAGGCCCTCACCCGCCTGGCGGTGGAAGTCGCCCGGCTGGAAGCGGAAATCGCCGCGGCACCGTCCCGGGGACCGGAACTCGAGGCCGCCCTGCGGCGCACGGAGGCCGAACGCGACCAGGCCCAGGCCGAGGTCGAGGCCCTGACCGCCCGGGTCGCTGCGGAATCCGCGGGGCAAAGGGCGGCAGAGGCGCGGGTTGAGGAGGCCCGGGGCCGCGTGGCCCGGACCCGCAGAGCCCTGGATCAGGCCCAGCGCGAGCGCGAGGCCCTGTCGGGAGACGAGGGGCCCGAGGCCCTCGCCGCGACCCAGGCCCTCGCGGAAGCAGAAGCCCGGCTCGACGCCGTCCGCGCCGAGCTGGAGGCCGCAGAGACCGTGCGGACCGCCGCCGCCGAGTTGGAGTCCCAGGCCCAGACCGCCGTGCGCGAGGTGCGGGCCCGGCTCGACGCCGCCGAGGCCGAGGCCCGGGGACTGAGCCGGCTTCTCGAGGATGGTGGAACGGAGGGATACGCCCCGGCGGTGGATTCCATCCTTCCCGAACGGGGCCTGGAGGCCGCCCTGGCGGCGGCCCTGGGCGATGACCTGGACGCGGCTCTTGATCCGGCCGCGCCGGCCTTCTGGGGCGGGGCCGCGAAGCCGGATGTGCAGCTTCCGGAAGGCGCAGAACCCCTCGCCGCCCGGGTCCGGGCACCGGCCGCCCTTGAAGCGCGTCTTGCCCTGGTGGGCCTGGTCCAGCGCCAGGATGGCGACCGCCTGGCCCGCAGCCTGGCGCCGGGTGTGCGCCTGGTCTCCCGCGAGGGCGACCTGTGGCGATGGGATGGCTTCACCGCCCGGGCCGACGCCCCCCGCGCCGCCGCGGTTCGGATGGCCCAGAGGGCCCGGCTGGCGGAACTGGAGGCCCTGCTGGCAGACCTCCGCCCCGAGGCGGAGGCCGCAGCGACGACAACCCGTACAGCGTCGGAACGTCTGGCCAGGGCCGAGCAGGCGGTCCGCGAAGCCCGGCGCCAGCCGGCGGCAGCCGAGCAGGCCCTCGCCCAGGCCCGGCAGGCCCGGGAACGCCATGACCGCGAGGCCACGCGCCGGGACGCCCAGCGCCAGTCCCTCGACGAGACCATCCGGCGCTTCGACGCCGAACGCATAGAGACCGAGACTGCCCTGGCGAGCGCAGAGGCCGAGGCCGCAGCCCTGGGGGGCGAGAGTGACGCCGCCGCCCGGCTCGAGGCCGCAAGGGCCCTTACGGCGCCGGCTGTCGAGGCCGCCGCCCAGGCCCGGGCCGCCCTCGACACCGAGGTGCGTGAGCGCGAGGGGCGCCAGCGCCAGCTGGACCGGGTCCTGTCCGAACGTGAAGACTGGTCGCGCCGGTCCGCCGCCGCAGAGACCCGCCTGGAACGGCTGGTCGCCGAGCGTGTCCGGGCCCTCGGTGCCCTGGACGTGGCCCGGGAAAAGCCCTCGACACACGCCGAGCGCCTCCAGGCCCTGCTCTCCGATCTGGGCCAGGCCGAGGCCCGGCGGGCGGCGGCCGGGGACGCCCTGGCTGCAGCAGAGGCCGAACGCGCCGAAGCCACCCGGGAGGCCCGCACCTGCGACGCCGCCGCCTCGGAGGTCCGCGAGCGGAGGGCGGGGCTGGACGCCCGGCTGGAGGCCGCCCACGAACGGCTCGCTGAGATCGCCGGCCAGATCCGAGAGACGGCCAAGGTCGAGCCCGAGGCCCTGGCCCGGGCCCTGGCCGATGAGGCCGTGGCCATTCCGTCGGAGGCTGGAGGGATCGAGTCCCACCTTTACGCCCTCGAGCGCCAGCGTGAGGCCCTGGGGGCGGTCAACCTGAGGGCCGAAGAGGAGAGCCGGGAGTACGCCGAGCGTCTTGACACCCTGCGCACCGAACAGGCCGACCTGGCGGGCGCGATCGGCAAGCTGCGCCAGGGCATTAACGAACTTAACGGCGAGGGCCGCGAGCGCCTGCTGGCCGCCTTCGATGTCATCAACGGCCATTTCCAGGCCCTCTTCCAGGCCCTGTTCGAGGGCGGCCAGGCCGAGCTGAGGCTGGTGGAGTCCGAGGATCCGCTCGAAGCGGGGCTCGAGATCTTCGCCTGCCCTCCAGGCAAGCGCATGGCAACCATGAGCCTGATGAGCGGTGGGGAGCAGGCCCTGACCGCCTGCGCCCTGATCTTCGCTGTCTTCCTGGCCAACCCGGCCCCGATCTGCGTCCTGGACGAGGTGGACGCCCCCCTCGATGACGCCAATGTGGACCGGTTCTGCAACATGCTGGACGAGATGCGCCGGCGGACCCGCACCCGCTTCATCGCCATCACCCACAACCCCGTCACCATGGCGCGGATGGACCGGCTGTTCGGGGTCACCATGGCCGAGCGCGGGGTCTCGCAGCTGGTTTCGGTGGACCTGCGGCAGGCCGAAGCCCTGGCGGCGGAGTAGCCCGATCGCGGGAATCCCCGGACGGCGGGAGAGAGCCAGGGTCGCGGCCCCCTTTCAGGGGCAAATTTCTATTCGATTTCAATGCGTTAAAAGGTATCTGCCCAGCCTTGACGCACTGCAACCGCTTCTATAGGTTCCGGCCCGAAATCCAGCCCGGGGTTCTGGCCTCCGCCAGGGGGCCGTAAGACCGTGTGACCCATGCCAGGATCGGATCCATCGCGGGAAGAGGCCATTCGTCGGCTTGACGAGCAGGCCGCGGCCCTCGAAGCGCGCACCACGCGGGAGGTTCCGGAGCATGGGGCCCAGGCGGCGGGCTATGGATACCGGATCATGGCCCTGCTTCTTGGCGGGGTATTCGTGGGCCTGGGGTTCGGGGCGGTGGTCGACTTCCTGGTCGACTCGGCACCCTGGGGGATGATCGTCGGGGTCCTGGGGGGCTTCGCCATCTCGATCTGGATGGCCGTTCGGTCGGCCAGGACTTACAGCGCCGAAGCGGCGCGGGATTGGGGCCCTCCGCGGGACCTGCCCGACGACGCTGAGGACGAGGACGATTGAAGGAGTTCAAGGCGGCATGGCCAGCCCGATGGAACAGTTCAAGATCCACGAGGGTCTACAGCTGCCGACCGTGCCTCTGCCCGGCGGTCTCGCCGTTGACTTGTCCCTGAACAATTCGATCATGGCCATGCTGATCGCAGCGGGCCTAGTCATCGCCTTCTTCACCGTCGCCACCAGCCGTGCGGCCGTGGTGCCCGGCCGGGTCCAGCTGATGGCCGAGGGAGTCTTCAGCTACATCGACGATATGGCGGCGGGGATCATCGGTCCCGAGTCCCGCAAGTTCTTCCCCTACGTTTTCTCGATGTTCCTGTTCATCCTGTCGATGAACATGCTTGGCCTCTTCCTGGCCTTCACCGCCACCTCCCAGCTGGCGGTCACCGCGACCCTGGCGTTGATGACCTTCCTGATCGTGATCATCGTTGGCTTCGCGCGGAACGGCGCCAACATGTACAAGCTCTTCGTCCCGGCGGGCATACCCTGGTACATGCTGATACTGGTGACACCGATTGAGATTATTTCCTTCTTCCTCCGGCCGGTGACCCTCGCCCTGCGATTGTTCGGCAACATGCTGGGCGGCCACGTGGCCCTGAAGGTCTTCGCGGGCTTCGTCTTCTCCCTCGCAAGCCTGGGGGCTGTGGGCATCGTCGGTGCCATCCTGCCCCTGGTGGGGGTCGTCGCCCTGACCTCGCTGGAATTCCTCGTGGGCTTCCTGCAAGCCTTTGTCTTTGCGGTTCTGACCTGCGTCTACCTGAACGACGTGGTCAACCTCGGCCATCACCACTGACGGCCGGGCTCTCCCTCACCCTCATTTCATCACTCAACCAGGACTTAAATCATGGAAGCGGAAGCGGCTAAGTTCATCGGCGCGGGTCTGGCAACCCTCGGCATGATCGGCGCGGGCATTGGCGTCGGCACCATCTTCGGGAACTTCCTGTCGGGCGCGACCCGCAACCCGTCGGCGGCCGGTGGCCAGTTCACCAACCTTATCCTCGGCGCCGCCCTGACCGAGGCCCTGGGCATCCTGGCCTTCGTGCTGGGCCTGCTTATCCTGTTCAGCTGAATTCAACTGATCCTGCGGAGACGCCGGCCGGCCTGCGGGTCGGACGGCGAAACCGCATCCTGAGGACGTCGTAGCCAAATGGCCGCCGAAGAGATCCCTCACGTCCCCGACGCCGTGCCTGCGGCCCTGGAGGGCGCGCACGCCGGAACCGCGGCCGCCGAACATGGCGGTGGGGGCGGATTGCCTCAGTTCGAGTTCCAGTACTGGGGCGGCCAGATTGTCTGGCTGCTGCTGATCTTCATCGTCCTCTACACCCTCATGTCGAGGGTCTTCATCCCGCGCCTTCGCAGGGTGCAGGATACCCGGGCCCAGACCATCGCCTCGGCGGTCGCCGAGGCGCGCAGGGTGCAGGATGAGGCGGACGCCCAGGCGGCTGCGGCCCGCGCGGAGATCGACCAGGCCCGCACCCGGGCCCGGACGGTAGCGGCCGAGGCCAAGGCCAAAGCGAATGCTGAGTTTGCTGCCCGTCAGGCCGAGGCCGATGCCCGCATCGCCGAAGAGGTGGCCGCCGCCGAGACCCGCATCCGCGGCCTTCGCGACTCGGCCATGGCCAGCGTTGGTGACATCGCCGTCGAGACGGCCGGCGCCATGGTCCAGCGCCTGACCGGGACGGCGGCCTCCGCTGCCGATCTGCGCGCCGCCATCAAGGGAGCCGCCTGATGAATCCCTTCCACATCTCCTTCGATCCGAGCAAGTCGGAGACCTGGGTCGGTGTCGGCCTGCTGATCTTCCTGGGCATTGTCATCTTCGTGGCCAAGGCGCCGCAGATGATCGCGGGCCAGCTCGACGCCAAACGGGACGCCATCCAGCACGACCTGGACGAGGCCGCCCGCATCCGCGCCGAGGCCGAGCGTCTCCTGGCTGAGCTGAAGGCCGAACGCGTGGAAGCCGAGGCTCAGGTTCGCGGCATGCTGGCCGCCGCCGAGGAACAGGCCCGGGCCTACGAGGCCGACGCCAAGGTCCGGCTGGAAGAGTCCCTGGCCCGTCGCCAACTGCTGGCCGAGCGCAAGATCGCCAATGCCGAGGCCCAGGCCGAGGCCGAGGTTCGCGCCGCAGCGGTGGATCTCGCCACCCACATGGCCGAGACGGTCCTGGCCGACAGGCTGGCGGGTGCCAAGTCTGATCCCCTGGTGGATCGCGCCATTCCCCTGATCGCCGAAAAGCTCGCCTGACGTCGTCAGGCCGCTGTCTTCCGACGGGCCTTCGTCTTCTTCCGCGACTTCACGAGAAACCGGAATCGCTTGGGCAGGATCAGGCGTTCAATCCTCAGTGACTGTTGCCAGGCGAAGGGGACGAACTCCGGATCCCGGCGCAGGAGCCGGCGGAGGGGCCGGACGAACCGGGGATGCCGGTTCTGGAAGCGGAGGAATTCCCGCTTGGCCCGGAAAGATCCCCTCAGCACCATCATCAGGCCGACGATTGCGACGGGCAGGCCGAAAGGGCCGGGAAGCGGCATACTGACCACCCCGCCCACCACCGGGATCAAACCGCCCACGGTCAGGCTGGTCCGCACGATCCTGGACAAGATGTTGCGCGCCAGGGCGTCCGCCTCGCGGTAGACCGACTTTTTCTCCTTGGGTGCCTCGGACACAGGCTTCAGTTCCGCTGACACGAGACGGCGGAAGGGATCCGGGTCTTCGTTGAGGAGGAGATATGGGATGCCGCGGCGACAGGAAAATGGCGCCGACGCAACACTTCCGCCGCCCTGTCCGCGCGGAGGGCGGAGGTGCGCCGGAGAGGCGGGACCGGAGAAGTATGCGCCACGGTCATCAGAACCCGAATCAGGGCCTCTGGCGGACCACTCCCGCCGCAGGCAGGACACAGGCTATGCGACCCCGGCCGGGGCGCGTAAAGCCGTCCGGGCCCGGGCGCGACCTCCCCCGGACGGGCGGAAGCCGCTATTCGGCGGCGAGCGGCGCCGGCGCCACACCCGGCTCGGCCGGACGCCAGGTCAGGCGGGGTTTGCGGGCGGCCAGGGTCTCGTCCAGGCGACGCAGGGGCGCCAGGTGGGGCGCAGAGGTGAACCGGTCCACATCCCCCGCAAGGGCGGCACCGGCCAGACCCAGGAGGGCGTCGCAGAACCGGTCGAGCTCGGCCAGGGACTCTGACTCCGTCGGCTCGATGAGCATGGCCCCGTGCACCACCAGCGGGAAGTACATGGTCATCGGGTGGAAGCCCTCGTCGATCATGGCCTTGGCGAAGTCGAGGGTGGTGACCCCCGTCCCCTCCAGCCATCTGTCGTCGAACAGGGCCTCGTGCATGCAGGGGCCGTCGGGGAAGGCAGCGCTCATCACGCCCGACAGGCGGGCCTTGATGTAGTTGGCGTTCAGCACCGCATCCTCCGCCGCCTGGCGCAGGCCGTCGGCGCCGTGGCTGAGCATGTAGGCATAGGCCCGGACGAACATGCCCATCTGGCCATGGAAGGCGGTCATGCGGCCGAAGGCCTGGGCCGCCTCAGCCTCGGTCTCCTCCACCAGTCGGAAGCCCTCGCCGTCGTGGACCACCCAGGGTGTCGGGGCGAAGGGCGCCAGGGCCTCTGACAGGACCACCGGGCCTGAGCCCGGACCGCCGCCGCCATGCGGGGTGGAGAAGGTCTTGTGCAGGTTGATGTGCATGGCGTCGACGCCCAGGTCGCCAGGCCGCACCCGGCCGACGATGGCGTTGAAGTTGGCACCGTCGCAGTAGAAATAGGCGCCCGCCGCGTGGGTCAGGCGAGAGATCTCCAGTATGTCCCGCTCGAAGAGGCCGCAGGTATTGGGGTTGGTGACCATGATGGCCGCCACTTCGTCGTTGAGCTTGGCGGCGAGGTCGGCCAGGTCGACCCGCCCGTCCGCCGTCTGGCCGATCTCCATCACCTCATAGCCGACGAAGGCCGCCGTGGCGGGATTGGTGCCATGGGCCGAGGTCGGGGTGAGGACCAGCCGCCGCCGGGTCTGGCCATGGGCCGCGTGGGCCGCGCGGATGGCCAGGAGGCCGCAGAGCTCGCCGTGGGCGCCGGCCTTGGGCGACAGGGCCACGGCGGGCATGCCGGTCAGGGTCTTCAGCCAGTGGGCCAGACGGTCCATCAGGGCCAGGGCGCCCTGGACCGCCGACACCGGTGCCAGGGGATGCAGGTCCGCAAAGCCGGGCAGGCGCGCCAGCTTCTCGTTGAGCCGCGGGTTGTGCTTCATGGTGCACGAGCCCAGCGGATAGAGGGCCAGGTCGATGGCATGGTTCTTCTGGCTCAGGCGGACATAGTGGCGCACCGTCTCCGGTTCCGACAGGCCGGGCAGGCGCAGGGGCTCGGCCCGGACAAGTCCGCCAAGGTCCTCGAAGCCCGCCTCCGGCTCGGGCAGGTCAACCCCCGTGCTGGTCCAGGAACTGCGCTCGAAGATCAGGGCCTCGTCCTGCAACAGGCCACGCCCGCCGCTGAGGGAGGCGAAACCTGCGCCAGGGGCGTCGGAAACGGGCCGGGTGGGACGGCCGACAGAATTCAGGCTCATCCGCGGGTCCTCCGGGACAGGGCGACGACAAGGGAGTCGATATCCGCGGCGGTGGTGGTCTCGGTGGCGGCCAGCAGCAGGACATCGTCCAGGCCCGCCGACGGGTCGAGCCGTGAGACCGGCACGCCCGCCAGGATCCCCTCACCCGCCAGGGCCTCGACCAGGGCGGCGGCAGAGCCGGGAACCCGGACGGCGACCTCATTGAAGAACCGCGGCGTCAGTACCTCGACACCGGGGACAGCGCCGAGGGCCCGGGCAAGGGTCCGGGCGCGGCCATGGTTGACCTCGGCCAGCCGGCGCAGGCCCGTCCCGCCCAGCAGGGTCATGTGGGCCGAGAAGGCCAGGGCGCAGAGGCCGGAATTGGTGCAGATGTTCGAGGTCGCCTTCTCCCGGCGGATATGCTGCTCGCGGGTGGAGAGGGTCAGGACGAAGCCCCGGCGGCCCTCGGCGTCCACGGTCTCGCCGCAGAGCCGGCCTGGCATCTGGCGGACGAACTTCTCCCGGCAGGCGAAGAGGCCCACATAGGGCCCGCCGAAGTTCAGGCCGACCCCCAGGGACTGGCCCTCGGCCACGGCGATGTCGGCGCCCATCTCGCCGGGCGGCTTCAGGAGGCCCAGGGCCACGACCTCGGTGGTGACCACAACCAGCAGGGCGCCCGCAGCATGGGCGGCCGCGGCGATGGCCGTCACGTCCGTGACTGTGCCGAAGACATTGGGTGTCTGGACGACCACGCAGGCCGTCTCGGAATCGATGGCGGCCAGGACGTCGGCCTCGGCGTCGACCGCCGCCGGACGCCGGGCAATCTCCATGCCCTCAGCCGTGGCGATGGTGCCGGTGACGGCGGCGTAGTGTGGATGCAGGCCGCCGGACAGGACCGCCTTGCGCCGGCGGGTGATCCGTCGGGCCATCATCACCGCCTCGGCGCAGGCCGTGGAGCCGTCGTAGAGGGAGGCGTTGGCCACCTCCATGCCCAGAAGGGCCGCGACCTGGGTCTGGAACTCGAACAGGACCTGCAGGGTCCCCTGGGCGATCTCAGGCTGATAGGGCGTGTAGCTGGTCAGGAACTCCGACCGCTGGATGATGTGGTCCACCGTGGCCGGGACCTGGTGCCGGTAGGCACCCGCGCCGCAGAAGAAGGGCCCGGCGCCGGCCGGCCGGTTGAGGGCCGCCAGGGCCGAGAGCTCGCGCTCCACCTCGATCTCGCCTGCGTGGTAGGGCAGGTCGACGGGGGCGGACAGGCGCGCCGGGGCGGGCACGTCGGCGAAAAGGTCGTCAATGCCGGCGGCGCCGATGACGCCCAGCATGTGGCGGCGATCCGCCGCGTCCAGCGGGAGGTAACGCATGGCTCAGAGGGTCTCCAGGAAGGCGTCGTAGGCGGCGCGGTCCATCAGGGCGTCATACTCGGCGCGGTCGGCGATCCGCACCCGGGCGAACCAGCCGCCAGCCTCGGGCTCGGCGTTGACCGTCTCGGGCGCGCCGGTCAGGTCGCCGTTGGCCTCGACCACCTCGCCGGAGAGGGGGGCATAGACGTCGGAGGCGGCCTTGACGCTCTCGACCACAGCCATGCCCTCGCCAGCCTTCAGGGCGCGGCCAGGCTCGGGCGTCTCGACATAGACCACGTCGCCCAGCTGCTCGGCGGCATAGGCGGTAATGCCGACGGTGGCGATGTCGCCCTCCAGGGCGACCCATTCATGGTCCTTGGTGAAGCGCATGGGAAAGGTCCTTTCAGGGTCGGCGGACATAGCGGTGGGGGACAAAGGGCAGGTCGGTGGTCTCGACGGGCCAGGTGCGGCCGCGGACCACTACGCCTAGCCTCTGGCCCGGAGCGCAGAGGGCGGGCGGGGCGAAGCCGATGGCGATGGGCACCCCAAGACTGGGCGAGAAGCCGCCGGAGGTGACGACGCCGACCTCGGCGCCATCGGCGTCGACGATCACCGCGCCCTCCCGGGCGGGGGCGCCTTCCAGTACCTTCAGGGCGATCCGGGCCCGGGTCGGGGCACCGGACACTTCGGCCAGGATCCGGGCTGCGCCGGGGAAGTCGCCACGCCGGCGGCGGGACGGGGAAAGGGCGAAGGCCAGGCCCGCCTCGATGGGGCTCACCGAGGGGTCCACGTCGTGTCCGTAGAGAGGCAGGCCCGCCTCCAGGCGCAGGGAGTCCCGGGCGCCCAGGCCGATCGGGCGGACACGTTCATCTGCCAGCAGGGCAGCCCACACCCGGGGTGCCTCGGCGGCGGGCAGGGAGATCTCGAAGCCGTCCTCGCCCGTGTAGCCCGAGCGCGAGACGATCAGGTCGACCCCGCCGAAGCCGGTCAGGGCGGCACTGTCCATGAAGGCCATGCCTGAGGCCGCCGGTACATGCGCCGCCAGGACCGCCGCCGCCTCAGGTCCCTGCAGGGCCAGGAGGGCGTGGTCCTCGATCCGGACAAGACGGGCGTCACCGGACAGCTGCGCGTCCAGGAAGCGGAAGTCCGCGTCCTTGCAGGCCCCATTCACCACGATGAACAGGCCCTGGTCGTCCGGGCGGGCGGCCATCAGGTCGTCGAGGATCCCGCCCGTGTCGTTGAGCAGGACAGAATACTTTTGCCGACCGGGTTTGAGGGCCGCGAAATCCCCCGGGGTAACGCCCTCGAAAGCCGACGTGGCGTCCGCCCCGAGGATCCGCGCCTGACCCATGTGGGAGACGTCGAACAGGCCTGCGGACGTCCGGGTCCAGGCGTGCTCCTTCATCACCCCGTCGGGGTACTGGATGGGCATGTCGTAGCCCGCGAAGCCCGCCATGCGCGCGCCCGCGGCCAGGTGGGCCGCGTGCAGGGGCGTGCGCTTCAGTTCGGGTTCGCTCATCAGGGACTCCCGGCGACGACAGACGACCGCGCACCGGCCTGACCGATGCGCTTCGCCCCCGCTGTCCTTGGCACCTGAGAGATTTCAGCTGGCCCGGAGGGTATCCGGGGGCCTTGCTCCTTCGGCGAGCGGCGGGACGGACCCGTCGCTGCTTTCCAGCGTTCCTTCGCCTCCGCGGTCCTTTTGCCTGAGCGTTTCCGGGGCGGTTGCGCCTTCGGCTCCGGGACGGGCCCGGTCTCTCCCGCGAGAGTCGTCCACACGGTGTGCGATGCCCCCCGGGGAGTCAATGAGTCGGGGCCCGGGATCGGGATTGTCCACAGGTTGCAGCCGTTTCCGCGACGAAGATCTCAGTCCCATTCCAGATTCCACCTGCCCAGGACCGCGACCCATCTTGGACCGTACGGGTCAGCAGAAGGTCCACCCAGCTTGGGCGGTGACGAGCGATTAGCTTTGAGGAACAGGGTCCAAGCGTGACCTGGCTCGGTCAACCCGACAGCGCCCATCCCCCTGTCAGTGGCGGGTAGTCGGATCAGGAAATCGAGCGCCAGATGACATAGGCCGCGGTGGCCAGGACCATGGATGCAAACAGCCGCCGGCCCAACAGCGTGTGGCTGGACAGCGCCCGAGCGACGGGCCTGGCCGCCAGCGCACCAACGCCTCCCCCGGCCACCAGCGCCGCGAAGACCGGCCAGTCCACAAGACCAGAGGCGGCGTAGCTTGTGCTCGTTGCGGCACCGAAGAGGACGACTGAAACCAGAGAAGACGCTGCAGCGTGCGCCAGGGTCATGCCTGTTGCAGCCATTAAACCGGGCACGATGAGAAATCCGCCGCCGATCCCGAAGAAGCCTGCAGCAAGACCCACCAGAAGCCCGACGGGCGCGAGCTTGAGCGTGAGCGCGCGACTGAGCCGCACATCGGGGTCGCCTTGACCGCGTTGGGGGAGCAGCATCGATACCGCCACTGCCGCCATGGCGACACCGAACCAGGCGAGCAGAACCTGCCCATCCACCATTTTTGCGAACTGCGCGCCGACCAGCGATCCCGCCAGGCCCGCGCCGCCGAACACCATGGCGCAAGGCCATTTCACCGTCCCAGCCCGAGCCTGAGTGGCGAGCCCGATCAGGGCGTTCACGGCCACTGCCGCCGCCGCCGTACCGATGGCGACGTGGGGATCCCGTATACCGACAAGGTAGATCAGCAAAGGTGTGGCCAGCACCGATCCGCCGCCGCCAAACACCGCGAGCAGCAGCCCGATCAGAGCCCCGCCGACCGCTGCGACGCCGTAGCTCGCGAGGGGCAAGTCCATGGGTCCTATGCCCTGACCGGCCGGTTCCAGGGCGCGGCTTGCAGGAGGCGAGCCATACCGCAGAAGCCGGTGGCACCCGCAAAAGTGAGGCCCGCACCCACAAAGGCCGAGAGACCGAAGAAGGCGGGATGCGCGATGAACCCGAGCAGCACACCGGTCAGGACCAGCATGCCCGCGGCAATCTGCACCTGGCGCATAATCTCCAGCGGTGCCTGGCGGTCTTCCTTCACGGGCAGCCCTGCAAGCGCCCACGCATCGAGGCCGCCTTGCAAGACGAAGGCCTCGCCTTCGACGGCCGTAGCCAACCGGTCGCAGTTGGCCTCGGTCCGCATTCCCGACCGGCAGGTGAAGACGACGTCCTTGGCAGGCTCGATCTTCAGATGCGCGGCTTCGAAGGTCGACAATGGGCGGGACAGGGCTCCGGGAACATGCCGGCGGGCGAATTCGTCGGCTTCACGGACATCGATAAGCACGGCGTGGCCGGTCCTGAGGCGCTGGGCGACCTCAATGGCGGGCAGGGACTTCAACTTAGCGGTCATGGCCTTGGGACTCCGGAGGACAAAAGATCTCAGCTAGCGTCGACACCACCTTCAAGGCTGCCAGATCGGCGATCCGATACCAGACGACCTGGGACTCACGGCGGGTGGCCACGACCCCCTCTTCTCTGAGCACCGCGAGGTGCTGCGACAGCGCCGACTGCGAAAGACCGACCAGGGGCAAGAGCTGGCCCACTGACCGTTCGCCCTCGGTGAGCTGGCAAAGGATCATCAGCCGGCGCTCATTCGCCAGGGCGCGAAGCAGCTTCGCGGCCGCCCCGGCATTGGCTTCGAACTGGGTGAAGTCGAGTTTGGAGAGATCGAGCATGGCGGATATATATTAAACGTTTCTAATTTAGCAAGTCCTGATATACCGGGCCTGAATTGGAGCGCCCCATGCAACCCGACGTGCAAGTCTTCTTCGACCGCGCCACCTCCACCGCCAGCTATCTGGTCAGCGACCCCGCCACCAAGGCGTCGGCCATCATCGATCCCGTGCTGGATTTCGAGCCCAAGGCGGCGCGCCTATCCACCGCCTCAGCCGACCTGATCCTGGCGGCGGTGGCGGACCGTGGGCTCGACTTGAAGTATGTGCTGGAGACCCACGCACACGCCGACCACCTCTCGGCAGCAGACTATATCCGCAGGCGCACGGGCGCGGAGATCGCCATCGGCGCCCACATCGTCGAGGTGCAGAAGACATTCATCCCGGTCTTTGAGGCGGACGAGGTCGCGGATGACGGGGGGGTATTCGATCACCTGCTGAATGAGGGCGACGCGTTGCCACTCGGCGACATGACGATCGGCGTTATTCACACTCCGGGACACACCCCAGCCGACCTCACCTATCTGATCGGTGATACGGCTTTCGTCGGCGACACCCTGTTCATGCCCGACTACGGCACGGCGCGGGCTGACTTCCCCGGTGGAGACGCCCGGGTCCTGTATCGTTCGATCCAGAAGGTACTGGCCCTGCCTCCGCAGACGCGGCTCTTTGTGGGCCACGACTATCTTCCAGCCGGCCGCGACACCTTCAGCTGGGAGACCACGGTCGCCGAGCAGCAGGAACGGAATATCCATGTGCGCGAAGGCGTCAGCGAAGACGACTTCGTCGCCATGCGCGAAGCTCGTGACGCGACGCTGGCGGCACCCACCCTCATCCTGCCGTCCCTGCAGGTGAACATCCGTGGCGGCGCCATGCCGGACGCGTCGCAGTCCGGCCGGGTGTTCCTGAAGATCCCGATCACCCAAGGCGACAAGCCAAGATCCTGAAGGAGCACGGTCCAATGACCTACTACTACGCAAAGACCTTCGCCCGTCCGTTTGATGAGGTCGTGGCGGCGACGAGACAAGCGCTCGGAGAGGAGGGCTTCGGCGTCATCACGGAGATCGACATGCGCCAAACCCTGAAGGCGAAGATCGGAGAGGATTTCCGGCCCTACAAGATCCTTGGTGCCTGCAATCCCCGGATGGCGTTCGAGGCTCTCCAGCTCGAGGACAAGGTCGGGATCATGCTTCCCTGCAATGTCATCGTGCAGGATGCGGGCGGTGGGCGCACCGAGGTCGCGGCGGTGGATCCGGTGGCATCCATGGCGTCAATCGCCAACCCCGCCCTGATGGAGAAAGCCTCGATCATTGGTGCAAGTCTCAGGGCCGCAATTGATCGCATTCACGACTGAGCGGTGAAGCGGCTAACCCATCCTGGGTCCGGGTTTGACCCAAGTGAGGTTGCATTCGTAGACCTGCCGCGGCGCGCCCTCTACATCCGCTCGGGGGCGGACAGGCCCAGGAGGTCGAGGCAGAGCTCGAGCTGGCCCAGGACCATCCCCGCCAGGGCCAGGCGAGAGGCGCGGACCTCGCCCTCGGCCGGCAAGATGGGGCAAGCGGCATAGAAGCGCGAGAAGGCCTGGGCCAGGCGGTAGGCGTGGTCGGCGACCAGGTTCGGCGCCCGGCGGTCGTAGGCCTCGGCCAGGGTGTCGTCGAAGGCGTCGAGCAGCAGGGCCAACTCCCGCTCTGACGGGTCCTCGATCCAGATGGAGCCCGCCGCCAGCCCCTGCTCGGCCGCCCGGCGCAGCACCGACTTAATGCGAACGGCCTGGTAGAGGAGGTAGGGCCCGGTCTTGCCCTCGAAGCTGGTGAAGCGGTCGAGGTCGAAGACGTAGGAGGTGCCGCGGAAGTTGGAGAGATCGGCGAACTTCAGGGCGGCCACCGCCACCTGGTGCGCCGTCGCCTCGAAGGCGTCGGGAGCCAGCTCCGCGCCCAGCCCCGCCTCACGCAGGCGCTCGCGCGCCCGGTCCCGGGTCATCTCGATCAGGTCGTTCAGCTTCAGCACCCCGCCCTCGCGGGTCTTGAAGGGCTTGCCGTCGATCCCGTTCATGGTGCCGAAGCCGATGTGCTCCAGCTGGCCCTCCGCGGCGTAGCCGGCCAGGACGGCGGCGCGGAAGACAACTTCGAAATGGTCGGCCTGCCGCTGGTCGACGACGTAGAGCACCTGTTCGGGATCGAAGGTCCGACGGCGGTCCAGGATGGTAGCCAGATCCGTCGTGCCGTACATGGCCGAGCCCTCGGAGGACACCACCAGCAGGGGCGGCAGGTCGCGCTTGTCGCCCTGGCGGCCGATCCGGACGATCCGCGCGCCCTGGTCGTCCTCCAGCAGGCCGCGGGCCTCGAGGTCGGCGACCATCTCCGGGATCAGGGGATCGGCGTCGCTCTCGCCCTTCCAGAGGTCGAAGTCCACGCCCAGGGCGCGGAAGTCCCGGGCCAGGGCGACCTGGGTCACCCGGGCGAAGTGTCGCCACAGGAGGAGGCATCCCGGCCGGCGGGATTGCAGGGCGGCGGTCAGGCGGCGGGCGCGGTTGCGGTAGGCCTCGTCGGTCTTCCCCAGGGCCGCAGCCTCGGGATACATCCGGTCGAGATCGGCCAGGCTGATGCGCTGTGAGAGCCCCTCGAAGGCGGCGGCTTCGGCCTCGGGCGAGGGCGCGACCCCGGCGGCGTTCAGGTCCTCCACCAGGGCCTGGATCCAGGGATCGGCGTCCATGGCCGCGCCGATCAGCAGGCCCATCTGGTAGCCCCAGTCGCCGAAGTGGGCGTCGCCCAAGGTCGTATCGCCCCGGAACCGGTAAATGCGCTTCAGGGACTCGCCGATGATGGACGAGCGCAGGTGACCCACGTGCATGGGCTTGGCCACGTTGGGTCCGCCATAGTCGATGAGGATCCGGCGGGGTGTGGCAACACGCCCGGCGCCCAGCCTGGGGTCGGCAGAGATCTCGCCGGCGCGGGCGGAAAGTGCGGCGTCGGACAGACGCAGGTTGATGAAGCCAGGACCGGCGATCTCCACGGAGGCGAACTCCGGGGCGGTGCCCAGGACCTCGACGACCGCCGCAGCAATCTCGCGGGGATTGCGACCCACCCGCTTGGCCGCCGCCAGGGCGCCGTTGCACTGGAAATCGGCCAGGTCTGGACGGTCGGAGGGCGTGGCGCGGGCCAGGTCGACGGGCAGACCAAGGGAACCGAACGCCCCGGCGAGGCGCTGGTCGATCGCGCGTCTCAGCCCACTCATTTCTGGTTCCGGCCGCCTGCGGTTGCGGTCTGGGTGCCGGCGTCGAGGCGGAAGCGCTTCCCCTCACGGTTGAAAGCCGCCATGGCCGGCGTGACGTCAAAACCCACCAGGACCTCGAAATTGGAGCCGGAGGTCGTCAGGGTCGCCCGCGGGATGACGATGCCGTCGATCCGGTCCACCGCATAGAGGCGGTCCTGTCCCGGCTCAAAGCGAATCGGGAGGTCGAAATAGACCTTGTCGATCACAAGGCGGTTCCTCTGGGTGACGGCCACCCAGTAGCGGTAGGTCTTTTGCACGCCGGTCGCCTTGGGGCCCCGGCCGGCGGCGAAGAGGACGTCGATGACCAGGGTGATCGGCTCTTCGTCCTTGTAGGCGCAGCCCGCCGAGATCCGCTGGATCTCGCCGGACCAGGCCACTTCGGCGGAAGCTTCCTTGCCGCCCGTGAACTCCACATAGCGGCCGGCGTCGTAGAGGACCTTCACGAAGGGGCAGGGGCCGGCGTTGCGCAGTTCCGGGAGCCGCGCCTGGTTGTCGCCGAACTCGGCGTCGCGCTTGCGCTTGCGGGCCGCATCCTCGGCCTGGTCATCACCCGACGGCGGACGGGACTGGGCCATGGCGTCAGTCGCTGGCGCAGCGACGGCGCAGGCCAGGAGCAGGGCGGCGATCAGGGAGCTGGGGCGCATCATGTCGTCCGGCGAAACTCCGCGCGGAGGGCGCGGCCAAGCCCTCTGATACTGAACAAAGATTACGGCTGCAACGCGGCCGGTGAGACCCTAGATAGAGGGCATGAGCGCAGAACCCGCCGCACCGCCCGCCCTGATCGTCCGACTGGCCGCCCCGAGAGGCTTCTGCGCGGGCGTCGACCGGGCCATCCAGGTGGTCGAGGCGACCCTCGAGCGCTTCGGCGCACCCGTTTTTGTCCGCCACGAGATCGTCCACAACCGGCACGTGGTGTCCCGGCTCCGGGACCTGGGCGCGGTCTTCGTCGAGACCCTGGAGGAATGCCCGGATGACCGGCCCGTGGTCTTCTCCGCCCACGGAAGCCCCCGGTCCGTCACCGAGGCGGCGCAGGCCCGGGGGATGACCTATCTCGACGCAACCTGTCCCCTCGTCTCCAAGGTGCATGTGGAGGCGACCCGGCACCACGCCGCCGGCCGGCAGGTCCTCCTCATCGGCCATGCCGGCCATCCGGAGGTTGTGGGCACCATGGGCCAGCTGCCCGAGGGGGCGGTCGTGCTGATCGAGACCCTCGAACAGGCCCGGGACTTCATCCCCAGGGCGTCTGATGCCCTCGCCTATGTCACCCAGACGACCCTGTCGGTGGACGACACCGCGGACATCGTCGAGATGCTCCGGTCCCGCTTCCCGGCAATGGCCACGCCCCACCGGGACGACATCTGCTACGCCACCACCAACCGGCAGGACGCGGTGAAGTCGCTCGCCGGCGGGTGTGACGTGCTGCTGGTGATCGGCTCCGCCAATTCCTCCAACTCCGTGCGGCTTGTCGAGGTGGGGTTGCGAGCCGGGGCCCCGAAGGCCTTCCTGATCGACGACGCCGACGACCTGGACC